>NZ_JBFUGW010000392.1:0-4456 GCF_056402735.1 Rhizobacter sp. P3_C12 | reverse complement strand
GGTGCTCTGCGGCCCCGCGTTCGTGAACTTGCGGATGCGCCGCCGCTCGGTGTCGTAGCTGTAGCGCGCGGTCATCCCGCCTCGCGACAGCACCGCCAGCTGCCCCGGCAGGTCGTAGCTCGCGGTGTAGCCGGCGCTGTCGCTGGTCGTGTTCCCGGCGTTGTCATAGCCGAAACTGCGCGCCGGGTTGGTCATCGCAGCGAGCCGGTTGCTGGTCGCCTCGATCACATAGGTGCTGGGCACCCCGCTCAGGCTCTGCTCGGTCCGGTTGCCGTTCGGATCGTGGGCAATCGCCCAGCTGGTCGTCGCGGTGACCACGCTCGTCAGCCGGCTGTTCGCGTCATAGCCGAAGTTCTGGTCGAGTGCCAGCCGTGTCGTGCCATCGGGTGCCAGGTGCGTGAACGAGACGATCCGGTCCGCCTCGTCGTAGCGGATGTCGCGGAACACGTCGCCGAGGCGCATCCGCACGATGCGCCCGTCCAGRTCGRTCACRCGCTCGTGCGCCTGTGCRCCGCCGGCCATCGCCCACTGCCAGCTTTCGACCGGGCCGAAGGGCTGGTACGTCACCTGGTCGATCARCGGCAGCGGCTCACTCCCCGCGTCCTTCGCCAACGCGATCGACACCACATGCGCGCCGCTCCAGCGGATCGCGAGCCGGCGCCCCGATGGATACGTGATGCCGGTCAGCCGACCGAGCGTGTATTCGTAGCCGGCCACCGTGGTGACCGTTGCGCCATTGGCCCCGCTCGCCGGGCTCACGCGCTGCGTGCTGGTGACGACCTCGCCCCAGGCGTTGTGGGCGTACTGCGTGGATCCGCCCGGAAAGAGCGTCGACGTCAGGCGCCCGATGCCGAAGCTGAAACCCGGCCCGGTCTGGCTGTGGKTCCAGACGAGCAGCGCGTCCGGCGCTCCTTCCTTCAGGTACTGGATGGCGTTCAGCCGGCCCGCGTCGTCGTAGGCAATGCGCGCGGTCACGCCTCGGCTGTCGATGCGCGTCGACACGCGGCCGGCCGCATCGACGCTGAGGTCGGTGACGCCGGTATCGGGGCTGATCACCTGATGGCCGCCACCGGCCTTCTCCGGATAGCGCGTGACCAGCCGGCGCGGGTCGGTCACCTGCGTGAGCCGGTCGCGGCCATCGTGCTCGAGCTCGGTGACGCCACCCGCCGGATCGACCTGCGCCTTGACGCGGTTCAGCGGGTCATAGGTCACCCGGGTCTCGAGGTTCAGCGTGCCGGCACCGCGGACCACCTTGGTGACGAAGCCCTCGGCGTCGTATTCATGGCGTGCCACCGATCTCGGAGAGGCCGGTGGCGGCGGCAGGGTCTGCGCCTCGACGACGGACATGAAGATCGCGCCGCAGGCCATCAGGCATCGCGCAGGCCGCCTCACGGTGCCGTCCCCCGGCCTTCGGTCTTCTGCACCCGCCCGAGGTCGTCGACGATGCGCTCCAGCGTGCGCCGCAAGTTGCCGCCGGGGTCTTGCACCTTCTCGCGAACCTTGATGCTGGCCATGTCCAGCAGGTAGTCGATGCGGTGGCCCTGCGCGTCGTAGACCGCCACGTTCCGGTGCGCATCGTCGTAGTCCCAGCCGACCCAACTGCCGTCCGGCAAGGTCAGCCGCTTGAGCTGGCCCGCGGCGTCGTAGGTATAGCGCGTGACGCGCCCGGCCACGTCGCGCGTGAGAAGCCGCTGCCGCAGGTCGTAGGTCGTAGGTCTGCAGCGTGACGACACCGTTCGGATCGATGCTCTCCAGCCACTTGCCCGATCGGTTGTAGCGCAGGTACCGCGTCACACGGCCATCGCTGGTCGTCTCGCTCTGCAGGTCACCCACCATGTGATCGGCGGTCTTGTCCTCGCAGTAGGTCCAGGTTGTCGTCGTACCGTCCGGTGCCGTCTCGGTGAGCTTCTGTCCGCGAGCGTTGTAGGTCCAGCTCCACACCTTGGTGCCGGGCGGGTAGGCCGCCACAGCGTTCAGCGGCAAGGTGAGTGAAGCGATGACGGCCAGCCGCCTGGTGATGTCCAGCATGAATCCCCCTGATCTGTGTTGCGCTTGACGCCACGCAGTGTTCGAAAGGGATGTGCAGGAAATATGGAGATCACCCTTTCGGCGGCCCGAGCTTCTTGAGTTCGTCGACCACCTTTTCAACGAGCTCTGCAGACCTCTCCCACACGCCATCGAGGTTGAACCAGGCCAGCTGCGCCGCTTCGCTGAGGTGGGTCATCGCCGTCCTCAGTTCGCTCGACACGCGGTGCGGGTTGCACAGGGTGTCCAGCATCTCCAACGCACGGCGCGCGATGTCTTCCTCGGAGCCGGCGTGCATGCTGATCCTCAGCAGCCCGCGCAGCACGGCCTCGAGTTCGGCGCCCTGCCAGAACGAATCCGGCGACGCCGTGTCCATGGCTTCGCGCAGCGAACCCAGGCGATCCGCAAACGCGGCGGCGTTGCCCTTGCGGGCGAATTTCTCGAAGCTCGCGTGATCGTTCGCCAGCAGGATCACCGCCAGCGCGCGCCGACGATCCGTCTCGTCCGACGTGCCGGGGGCGAGCGCGGACAGCAGGCGCTCGGTCACGCCACCCCACAGCGCCTCCAGCGCTGCCATGCGATCGCCCTGCACCGGCAACGCCTCGATCGCGCGGGCCTCCCTCATCAGGTCGCCGAGCAGGTGCTTGAAATTCGAGGGCGCTTGCAACTGGGCCTCGCCATGGAACCTGACCGTCCTGGGTTCGGGTGCAGTCACCTCCTGTTCGGCTGGCTTGCGCTTGGCCACACGCTTGACCAGGCCCTCGACCTGCGACCGAATCGCCTGCGCAGCACCCTTCCTCGCCGTCTCGACCTTCTCCGTCTTCCGTGGCTTCACGTTGCGACCGCCGTCGCTCGTGCCCTCGCCTGGCAGAAGCAGCGGCTTCTTCAGGCGCGCGCCATCGATCTTCCTCTTCATGAACCCACTCCTCTCGTCGTGACAGCCCCCTCTGTAACAACAGCCCCCCGGAAAGTTCGCGCCTGCCCGTCCCCCTAGAACCACCGGCGACTCACCTTGGTCACTTTGTGCGGCCCGGCACGCCTCTTAGCATCGCCCCGCGATTGCTCCCCCAACGCAGCCCGCGGCATGGCGGCTCGCTTGCATCGAAAGGCATCTGTTGTGTTGACCTCTCCCGTTCGTGCGGGCTGCGTGGCCCTGGCCTGCGCGCTGCTCCTGGCCACCGCTGCCCACGCCCAGTCGGCTGCCACCGCCGACGGCCTCGCGCCGGCCAACAACCAGGCCCGCGACGCCCTCGCCCGCCAGCGCGATGCCGAAAGCCTCTTCTCCGTCAGCGCCGAAGGCAAGGCGCTCTACGAGCGCGACGTCGTCAAGCTCGACGGCTACGGCTACTGCGGCCGCTCCATCGCGCTCGCCGAGCAGGGCGAGTTCCGCCAGAGCATCCGCGCCGCCAGCAAGGCGCTGCACCTCGGCCAGGCCGACGACAACGACGACCTCAAATCCCTCGCGCAGCGCGACCTGGCCATCGCCTACAGCTACGCCGGCCTGCTCGACGAGGCCGAACGCTTCGCGAACGGCTCGCTCGCGCTGACACCGAAGAACCCGCAGCAAGCCCACGCGCCGTCGTTGAAGGTGCTCGGCGACATCGCGGTGCGCCGCGCCCGCTACGGCGATGCCGCCGGCTACTACGGCCGCAGCATCGCGCTCGCGAGCGACCGCTTCCGTCCGCTGGTGCAGGTCTCGCTCGCCAACGCCTACACCGCCGCCGGCCGCGCGCCCGAGGCGCTGAAGCAGCTCGACCAGATCCCCGTGCGCGAGACCGACAAGCTCGGCCCCTTCTACAAGCGCAGCCGCGCCAACGCCCTGCTCGGCAGCGCGCAGCCGAACGAGGCACTGGCTCTTTTCAAGCAAGTTCTCGCCGACCCCGGCGCCGGCGACACCGCCTACCACCGCCTGTGGGCCTCCGAAGGCATCGCACGCGTCGAGGCCGCCCGCGGCGACAAGCCGGCCGCGCTGGCCGCCTACCTCGACACCGTGCAGCAGGCCGAGCGCCTGCGCAGCAAGTTCACCAGCGAGGAGTTCAAGACCGGCCTGTTCGGCGACATCCAGCAGGTGTTCAACGCCGCGCTGGCGCTGAGCCTCGACGCGCGCAACTACGAGGCCGCGTGGACGCTCTCCGAGGCCTCGCGCTCGCGCCAGCTGCTCGATTCCATCCGCGATCGCGCGAGCGACACGCTGGCGCAGGAGCGCGTCTCGCTGCCCGAGCTGCAGCGCTCGCTCGGCGCCGGCGACGCGGTGCTGCAGTTCCACGTGCTCGACGACCGCAGCGTCGTCTGGCTGGTCACGCGCAGCGGGCTGTCGGCCGCGCTGATCCCGCAAGGCCAGGCCTCGCTCGCGAAGCAGGTCGAGGGCTTCCGCGCGAGCGTCATCGAACGCCGCCGCGACACCACCTCGCTCGCGCAGCAGCTCTACAAG
>NZ_JBFUGW010000391.1:0-4456 GCF_056402735.1 Rhizobacter sp. P3_C12 | reverse complement strand
GGTGTGGACGGAAGCGGCGGCGGCCGCGCGACCACCGGCGCGGCCGCAGGGGCCTCGTCGCCGGCACCGCGCGGGGAATGGAACACGGCACTCACCATGGCGTTCTCCTGTGTGGCCCGCTCAGGCCTTGAGCTTGAAGCTGTCGGCGTACTTCGCCGGTTCCTTGCCGTCCCAGACGACGCCGTCGATCAGCTTCGCGCTGCGCAGCGGCTCCTTCGGCACGTTCACCTTCATCGCGCTCGCGGCCTGCTTGTACAGCTCGATCTGGTTGATCTGCTTCGCGACGCCGAGGTAGTCCGGGTGCTCCTTCAGCAGCCCCCAGCGCTTGTGCTGCGTCAGGAACCACATGCCGTCGCTCAGGTACGGGTAGTTCACCGCGCCGTCGTTGAAGAACTTCATGTGGTTGGGATCGTCCCAGGTCTTGCCCAGGCCGTTCTGGTAGCGGCCCAGGATGCGCTGGTTGATCGCGTCGACGCCGGTGTTGACGTACGACTTGTCGGCCACCGTCTCGGCCATCTTCAGCTTGTTCTGCAGGCTCGCGTCGATCCAGCGGCTCGCCTCGATCACCGCCATCATCACGGCGCGCGCGGTGTTGGGGTACTTCTTGACGAAATCGCCGGTGGTGCCGAGCACCTTCTCGGGGTGATCCTTCCAGATGTCCTGCGTGGTCACCGCGGTGATGCCGATGCCGTCCATGATCGCGCGGTGGCCCCAGGGCTCGCCGACGCAGTAGCCGTCCATGTTGCCGACGCGCATGTTGGCCACCATCTGCGGCGGCGGCACGGTGATCACCTTGGCATCCTTCATCGGGTTGATGCCGACGCTCGCGAGCCAGTAGTACAGCCACATCGCGTGGGTGCCGGTCGGGAAGGTCTGCGCGAAGGTGTACTCGCGCTTGTCGGCGGCCATCACCTTGGCGAGCGACGCACCGTCGACCGCGCCCTTGTCGGCCAGCTTCTTCGACAGCGTGATCGCCTGGCCGTTGTTGTTCAGGGTCATCAGCACGGCCATGTCCTTCTTCGGCCCGCCGATGCCCAGGTGCACGCCGTAGACCAGGCCGTACAGCACGTGCGCCATGTCGAGTTCGCCGTTGACCAGCTTGTCGCGCACGCCGGCCCACGAGGCCTCCTTGGTCGCGACGATCTTGACGCCGTACTTCTTGTCGAAGCCGAGCACCGAGGCCATCACGATCGATGCGCAGTCGGTCAGCGGGATGAAGCCGATGCGCACCTCCTCCTTCTCGGGCTTGTCGGAGCCTTGTGCATGCACGGCGCTCTGCAGCCCCGGCACCAGGCCGGCGGCACTGGTGGCGGCAGCGGCTTTGATCAGGGTTCGGCGGCTCATCAGGTTCTTTCGCGTGAGTGGGCTTGTCATGGCGTGGCTCAGGTTCTCGGAAAGCAAAAACAAAAAGGCGTCCGCACGGTGCGGGCTCAGCCTGCACGGTGGGGACGCCATCGTCCGACCCGCGTCGCGCCAACCTTGGTGCGTGCGGATGTCTGTGGAAGATCGCCGTTGACCTTCCACACGTCACTACGCAAGTGGCGTGCCACAGCCTTCTTCCCGGGGGAGCGCGGGCTGCATCGATGCTGCGACGCACCAAGTGCGCCGTCGGCCGCACTGCCGCAGTGCGTTCAGCCGAGCAGGTCCGACACGTCGAGGATGCGCTGCGCCACGTCGGCGAGCCGCAGCCCCTTGTCCATCGCCGCCTTGCGCAGCCGCGCGTAGGCGGCTTCCTCGCTGAGGCCCTGGCGCGACATCAGCAGGCCCTTCGCGCGGTCGATCACCTTGCGGTCCGAGAGCTCGGTGCGGGCGTCGGCCAGTTCGCGGCGCAGGCCCTCCTCGTGCCGGAAGCGCGCCATCGCCACGTCGAGCACCGGCTTCACCCGCTCCGGCGCCAGCCCGGCCACGACGTAGGCGGTGACGCCGGCGGCGATCGCGTCGGGCACGTGGCTGGTGTCGTCGTCATCGGTGAACAGCACGATCGGCCGGCGCGCATCGCGCGTCGCCATCACGACGTGCTCCAGCGTGTCGCGCGCCTGGCTCTCGGCGTCGATGATGATCATGTCGGGCTGGATCTGCGCCAGCCGCTCCGGCAGGAAGACATCGGCCGGCAGCACCGCGACGATGTTGTAGCCGTTCTCCAGCAGCCCGATGCGCAGCGCCCGCGAGCGCTCGGCCTCGATCGGGTCGGGCGCGCCTTCGCTGCCGTCGGCGGCCAGCGAGTCGGGGGCAACGATGACGATGCGCAGGACCGGGGCGGTCGGCGCGCGCGGCGGCTTCATGGGCAGGAGCGCAGCAACATCCGCGCCATGCGGCGCGGCCGGCCGGCTCGCCGGGAAATCAGCGCTCTTGCGAACTCGTGTGCAGCGCGCGGCGGATCCAGCCACCCAGCGGCCGCAGCGAGTCGAACATCGAATCGGCGGGCGGCTCGTCGAACTCCCGTTCTTCGAGCAGGCCCTGCGCCTCCAGCGCGTCCAGGAAGAGCTGCACCTCGGGGCGCTTCAGCCCGGCGATGGACGCCAGCTGCTCCAGCGTCATGTGCCGCTGCGACATGTCGCTCAGCATGCGCCGGTGCGCGGTGCGATCGAACGGCGCAGGCAGCTCCGTCCAGGCCAGGAGGCGGTATTGCTTCATGGGGTTTCCCTAACGACGTTGTTGTAGTTGGCAGTTGCTTCGGTGCACTGCTCGGTCACGCAGGTTAGTCGCCCGCGCTCGAACCGGGAAGGGGGTCGGATAGTAATTGAGGGTAAACCCTTGGATGTGCCGTGACAAAGTTGGCGCCGGCGGGTGGCGCGGGTGCGCTGGCTACACTCGCCGGATGAAGGTACTGGGCGTGGAATCATCGTGCGACGAAACGGGCGTGGCCCTGGTGGAGGCCGGCCCGAGCGGGATTCCGACCCTGCTGGCCCATGCGCTGCACAGCCAGGTCGCGATGCACCAGGCCTACGGCGGCGTGGTGCCTGAGCTGGCCTCGCGAGACCACATCCGGCGCGTGCTGCCGCTCACCGAGCAGGTGCTGCACGAGGCCGGCGCGTCGCTGGCCGATGTCGACGTGGTCGCGTTCACGCGCGGGCCGGGGTTGGCCGGGGCGCTGCTGGTGGGGGCGGGCGTGGCCTGCGCGCTGGCGGCGGCGCTCGGCAAGCCGGTGCTTGGCGTGCACCACCTCGAAGGGCACCTGCTGTCGCCGTTCCTCGCGAGCGATCCGCCGGAGTTTCCGTTCGTCGCGCTGCTGGTGTCGGGCGGGCACACGCAGCTGATGCGGGTCGACGACGTCGGCCGCTACGAACTGCTCGGCGAGAGCATCGACGACGCGGCCGGCGAGGCCTTCGACAAATCGGCCAAGCTGCTCGGTCTCGGCTACCCGGGCGGGCCGGCGCTGTCGCGCCTCGCCGAATCGGGGCGGCCCGATGCGTATGCGCTGCCGCGGCCGCTGCTGCACAGCGGCGATCTCGATTTCTCGTTCGCCGGCTTGAAGACCGCGGTGATGACGCAGCTGCGCAAGCTCGGCGATGCGCCGAGCGACACGCAGCGCGCCGACGTGGCCGCGTCGACGCAGGCCGCGATCGTCGAGGTGCTGCTGAAGAAGTCGCTCGCGGCGCTGAAGCAGACCGGGCTGAAGCGGCTCGTCGTCGCCGGCGGCGTCGGCGCGAACAGCCGCCTGCGCGCGCAGCTGGATGCCGAATGCGCGAAGCGCCAGGTCAGGGTGCATTACCCCGAGCTGGCGCTGTGCACCGACAACGGCGCGATGATCGCGCTCGCCGCCGCGATGCGGCTGCAGCGCGGCGCCGTGCCCGGCCGCGACTACGGCTTCGACGTGCGGCCGCGCTGGCCGCTGGCGACGCTGGCCGCGGCCGGCGCCGAGGCCGTCAGCTGATGCTGATCTGCGTCGCGCCGGTCGGCACGCGCTTGGCGAGCGTCAGCGTCAGCACGCCGTTCTCGAACTTCGCGCTCGAGTTGGCCTGGTCCACTTCGGCCGGCAGCGCGACCGTGCGGGCGTAGTGCGCGGCACTGCGTTCGCGGTACAGCACGCGTTCACCTTCCCTGGCATCGGCAGTTTTCGCGTCGCCGGCTTCCAGCGTCACGCGGCG
The DNA here is from genome assembly GCF_056402735.1 of Rhizobacter sp. P3_C12. Classification (NCBI taxonomy): domain Bacteria; kingdom Pseudomonadati; phylum Pseudomonadota; class Betaproteobacteria; order Burkholderiales; family Sphaerotilaceae; genus Rhizobacter; species Rhizobacter sp. P3_C12. Next base: position 368 of record NZ_JBFUGW010000391.1, on the reverse strand, counting down.
GCCTTCCACCGAGACCTTCAGTTGCTCCTTCGACAGGCCCGGCAGGTCGAGCGTCAGCGTGTACGCGGTGTCGCTCTCGACGACGTCGAGTGCGGGCACGCGCGGCTGGGCCGGGGCCGGGGGCAGCCGGTCGGCGAACAGGTGATCGAAAGCGCGCTCGAGCGAGGTGGCACGGCGCGACGACAGCGAGGGGGTCAGAACGAACATGATGGCTCCTACAATCCATTCAATCGCTGCACAGCGCAGCAACCATGCCGCTGAAACTTGGAGCGGCATTTTTGTTTTCAAGTGGGTTGAAAAATGAAGATCGTGCGTTGGGTCAGGCGCTGCGGCGCGGTGCTGGCAGGGCTGGCGGCGGTGGCGGGCCC
>NZ_JBFUGW010000390.1:0-4489 GCF_056402735.1 Rhizobacter sp. P3_C12 | reverse complement strand
GCCTGGGAGTGGTTGGTCGTTTGGAGCAAACAGCCTCGCAAGCGCCGCAGAGATAACGCGATCGACGACGCCGATCGCGCTGAACTCGCGATCGGCCTTTTGAGGCTGCGAGGCCCCGCTGAGTCCGCGAGATTCCTCAAGGGATGGCGTCCGAGAACGACCGTCTTAAACACCACGAAACTCGTTGCCGCCCGACTGGCGGATCTCGGCGACTACAAGCGGCTGGATGAGCTTGCCGAGCACGCCGACGGGGACGTTTGGATGTTGCTGGGCCTCGCTGCGGAAGCAACACGAGTCGCCCATCTGTTACCGGAAGAGCCGTTGCGCCGTCTGATGGATATCTTGACGACCCCCAAGGTCAAGCTGCCAGACGAGGATCTCTCTTGGAAGCTGGGCAGCGACGTGCTGGATGCTGTCAGGTCTGCGATCACACAAGCGCTGCGACGCTTACCGCGCGACGATGCGACTTGGGCTGCGGTGCTCCGGCGCTACTTGCCGGCAGATCCGCCCAGCCAGCTCCACGATTTCGACTCCGAACGCGTGAAGCTCGTCAGGGCATACGCGCTGGAGGCGGCGCTGCGCGGTCAGCGAATTGCGCTGATCGACCTCGCATCGAAAGAAGTACGCCAAGAGTTCGAGCCAGCGCGATCTCAAAGCAAAGGGCGGGAAGCAACTCTGCTCGAACTCGCAACTGGAGGCGTCCTCGCCTGGTTCGTCTTGGCCGCCGAGATTGCGTGTCGCCGCCTGCCTGCCGATCTCAATCAGCAAATTGAATCCGCTCTGAGGCAGACGAAATCGGCTTCATCAAGGGACTACCAGCGAAATTTCAATCTCGAGATGATTGCTGCTGTCGAATGGACGCAGATTCTGCGCGACGCGGGGGCTGCTCAACCAGCTCAGGCCGAGGCGCTCCTGAAATGGGTCGATGAGCAAGACCGAATCCACTCGACTAGCCTCACTGCGATGTGTCGTGTCGCCGCGCGGACAAACGGCCTGGCCGACCTGTCTCTGGAGCTCAGCACCAGGGCTTTCGCCCAGTTGTCCGTGTCGCGCAACGATGCGGAGATGYGCGTCGACGATCTGCAGGAGTTGGCGCGCGCAATCTTTTGCGTCAACAAGTCGGAATCGGCCGCTTACTTCAACCAGGCAATCGACATCGCGAGCAAGATTGGAGAAGAGCACCTGTCGCGGTGGACGACGTTTCTCGATCTCGCTGATGCAGCAAACCGCCTAGACAAACCGAGGTCTCGGACCGCCTATCGATTGGCGCGGATAGCGGAGCTCACCTACGAGCACATGGCTCGGGACAAGTACATGGATTGGGATCGACTCGTTGAAGTCCTGGTCGGTCTGTGCCCATCATCCAGCCTGGCGATCCTGAGTCGGTGGCGAGATAGAGCGTTTGGGTTTGCCGGCGATCTTTTCCCGATGGCGATCTACAGGCTGGTCGCCACCGGGCACCTTCCGAGGGGGGCCCCCATTGCGCTGAGCGGCACCGTGAGAGGATGGAAGCGCGTCGACGACGCCAAGGCTGCCATCGATGCAGAGCCAAACGCCGATCGAAAGACGTTGATTCTTCAGACTGCCTATCGGTTCATTCGCATCCATCTCACCGACGCGTCGACCTGGCGCCAGCTTGAGACTCTGGCCGACTCACTCGACGTTGTACTTCCAGACCTGGAGCGCCTGCTTCGGGCATCAGAAGCCAATGAGTCCATTGAAGCGGCGACGAAGGCTCCCGCGCCCTGGGAAGCACTCCACGACGACATCGAAAAACCTGACTGGGATGCAATCTTCAGCGGTTTGGATCTTTGCGACACAGTTGCTGTCCACGCGGCCCGACGGAATCTCAAGAAGTATGGCCATCGCACGTACGTTGGGGAGTTCTACAAACAAGGGTGCCAGCGTGCGACCTTGTCGCAGATCGATGGGTACCTTCGCGCAATCCTTTCTGATGACGGGTTCGACCTGTACCACTTCATCGACGTGGCCCGGAACCTGTCGGAGCCCAGCAAGAGGCTTCAGTCCGTTCGCAATGAGCTGAGGAAAGCAGTCCTCGCGCTTGCTACCAGTGAACCCAACCGCGTTGGACGCCGGGGCTGGGGGGGTGGAGGTCCTTTCGATGCACTCTACGAAGCGGGCCTCGTGACGGAAAGGGAAGTCGCGGCCGCTCGGATCAAAGGGTACCTCTCGCGGCTCGATACGCTGGGTGCAAACGACCTATTCCACTTGGTTGACCCGCTCGCGTTGCACTTGAACTCCGACGAGGCCGATGAGGTCCTGAACTTCGGCTTTGACCTGCTGGAAGACGTTCTGGAGGCAAATGACGGTGACGGACCGTGGGACGACGCGCTGGCACCTTCATCCTCATGCGAGGAGGCCTTGGCCGGCTACCTCTGGGCGGGTCTAGCGCGGCCCTCCACCGCGGAGCGCTGGGAACACACCCATTGCATCCGCAACTGCCTCCAACTCGAATGGACATCCCTGCTGTCTGCGCTTGCGGCTCGCGCGACCATTGCTGACCCAACGCCATTCGTTGACCGCGGGCTTACTTTCTACGAGTGGCACGCGCGCCAATGGCTCTGTCTTGCCTTGGCACGGGGCGCGATGGATGCACCCAACGCCGTCACCCCGTTTCTTGCCTTTCTGGCCGCCGCCGCGAAGGAGCAACACGTCGTCATTCGGCATTTCGCGTCAGACGCACTGAAACGCCTCCACGCGATAAGCGCATTGCCGACGGATCTGTTGGCTGTCGTGAACGATGCAAACCGCTCCGAGCTCTCCATTGAGACGTGCGCGAGAGGCGACTGGGACGTCATTGACGACGTCGCTTCAGATGCGGATCCAGCGTATGACGACGAGAGGTACTACTTCGGCATCGACATTGGCCCATATTGGTTCGCACCCTTGGGCCGTATCTTCGGTCTGAACGAGAAATCCATCGAGCGGCGAGCTCGGTCAGCCTTGCGCGGGCGCATGTCGCTGGGACCTCACAGGCATGTCGATGATCAGCGCTATAAGCGCGGACTTTATCGAGGACGAGAAACATCGCACTCGCATGGCACCATGCCCGAAACAGAGGACATAGTCGTCTACCAGTCCTATCACGCCATGATGCTGGTGGCTGGGTTGCTTCTAAAGACCAAGCCGATACGCCGCCGCGCCGAAGAAGAGGACAACCCTTTTGACGACTGGTTGAAGGAACAGTTGTTGACTCGCGCTGACGACCGGTGGCTCGCTGACCGGCGCGACCCCGAGATCCGTATCTCCGGCGCGACGAGCGGAGCTCGATCAAATGCCTCATGGTGCTGGGAGGTGACTAGACAGTACCTGGACGATCAGTTGACGACAGACGATGGCATGAAAGTCCTTTGGGGGCATTGGACGACTACCGATGCAGCCAATGGTGAGAGCGTGTCAGTAGCGTCGGTGCTTGTTCCTTCCCGTCACGCAGAGGCTCTCCTGGCAGCCTTGCAGACCAGTCCTGACCCAGGAAGCATCTACCTGCCTGACGCGGACCACATCGGCAACCGAGGGGATTCTGGTGACCCGGAGATGCGGCTCTTCGGATGGGTCACGGCGGGTAGCGACTCACTGCGCCTTGACGAATACGACCCTTGGGCCGGCAAGCTAGCCAGCCCGGGTCCGCGACCTTGTCCGACGATCCTTGACGCCTTGAAGCCGACGACGGATCCAGACGCGAGGTCTTGGACGCTTTCATCAGGCGGCACGATGAGGAGCGAAACCTGGTCACGCAGCGTCGGCTACGGAGAAGAGCGTGACGCCCTTACTGGCAATCGGCTAAGCGCCGACGACAAGTTCACTTGCGCACTACTGGATGGTCGGTCCGACTGCCTGATCGTACGCGTCAGTGTCCGTCGCAAGCCGCCGAAAGACCAGGCCGGCGATGACGAATACTCTTTCTACAACTGGCCCTATTACCGCTACTACTTGATCGGCAACGATGGAATCAATCGCTCGCTCTAAGGCAGTCATCGAGCTCGGCAGGCGGATCGTTGCCGGCTTGATGCTTGGTGACGATGTCGTGGCTCAGTGGATGGCGCACTTAGTCGCTGAGAAGATCGCCGCCGCAGAACGGGCGCCCGGCGGGGCGACGCGAGATGCCGCCGTAGCTGAATGCGTTGAACTCATTCTGAAGCTCTGGGCGCACCGACACACTCTACCTCCGAACATGAGGCCGCTCAGGGAATTGGACCCGCTGCTGCGCACGCTCAAGTCTCTAGGGAACCGCTGATTTATTCGGGCAGATCTCGATGGCCGAACGAGGCGTGGACAGCGAGGATGGTTGCATGAAACAGACGAGCTTTGCGAGCCTGGAGTACGCGGGCAAGAAGCGCCAGACGAGGCGCGAGAAGTTCCTGGGCGAGATGGAGCGCGTGGTGCCGTGGTCGGCGCTGTGCGGCTTGATCGAGCCGCACTATCCGCGCAGCGGCCGCGTCGGTCGCCCACCGATCGGCGTGGAGCGGAT
>NZ_JBFUGW010000389.1:0-4503 GCF_056402735.1 Rhizobacter sp. P3_C12 | reverse complement strand
GCCGAGCACTGGCCGCGCGACGCCGCCTGGCGCAGCGGCCTGCGCCGCCTGCTCGATGCGCTGCTGCCGCGCCTGGCGGGCAGCCCCGCGCTGGCGGCCGTGCAGGCGCTGAAAGACACCCATGCCGGCGACGATGCCTGGCTCGATCAACAGGCCGACCGCCTGCTGACCGGCGTGATGCTGGGGCTGGACCTGGCCGCCGCCCCGCTGGTGGCCGCGGCGCTGCAGGTGTACTGGACGCAGCTCGTGCTCGCGACGCAAGCGGCGCGCGGCGCCGACCACCTGCCGCCCTTCGGCCGCACCGACGATGCCACGCTGTGCCCCTGCTGCGGCAGCCGGCCGGTGGCCAGCATCTCGCGCATCGGCGGCGGCGATGCCGGCTTCCGCTACCTGCAGTGCGCGCTGTGCGCCGCGCAGTGGCACATGGTGCGGATCAAGTGCACGCACTGCCTCGGCACCAAGGGCATCCACTACCAGTCCCCGCAGCGCCTGGGCAGCGAGCCGCGCGATGCCAAGCCGGCCACCGAGGCCGAGACCTGCGATGCCTGCGGCCACTATTTGAAGATCGTGCACATGGAGCGCGACGTGAACGTCGAGCCGGTCGCCGACGACCTCGGCTCGGTGACGCTCGACCTGCTGGTCAGCGAGGCCGGCTTCCAGCGGCAGGGCATCAACCTGATGCTGCTGTTCGGCGACGACGGCACTGACGACGGCGGAGGCGGTTGATGGAGCGGCCCGAGACGTCCGTGGTTCACGGCGGCGGGTCGCAGGAGGCACGGCCCCAGGACCTGCCCTCGATCGACAAGCTGCTGCGCAGCGACGCCACGCGCGCGCTGCTCGACGCGCACGGCCACACGCTGGTGGCCGGCGAGGCGCGCGCGCTGCTTGAGGGGCTACGAACGCAAGCGGTGGCCGGCGGGCTCGCCGCCCACGCGCTGCAGCCCGATGCGCTGCAGGCGGCGCTCGCGGCACGCGTGCAGGCCCGGCTCGCGCCACGGCTGCGCACGGTGCTGAACCTGACGGGCACGGTGATCCACACCAACCTCGGCCGCGCGCTGCTGGCCGACAGCGCGCTGCAGCACCTGCTGGCGGTGATGGCGGCACCGAACAACCTCGAATACGACCTGGCCTCGGGCGGGCGCGGCGACCGCGACTCGATCGTCGAGGATTTGCTGTGCACGATCACCGGCGCGGCGGCGGCGACGGTGGTCAACAACAACGCCGCCGCGGTGCTGCTGACGATCGCGGCGCTGGCGCGCGAGCGCGAGGTGATCATCTCGCGCGGCGAACTGGTCGAGATCGGCGGCGCGTTCCGCATGCCCGACGTGATGGCGAGTGCGGGGGCCGAGATGGTCGAGGTGGGCACCACCAACCGCACGCATGCGCAGGATTACGAGCGCGCGATCACGCCGCGCACCGGCCTCGTGATGAAGGTGCACACCAGCAACTACGCGGTGCAGGGTTTCACGCACGCGGTCGACGAGGCGACGCTGGCCGGCATCGCGCATGCGCACGGGCTGCCGCTGGCCACCGACCTGGGCAGCGGCTCGCTGGTCGACCTGGCGCAGTACGGGCTGCCGCGCGAGCCGCTGCCGCAGGAGATGCTGGCGGCCGGCTGCGACGTGGTCACGTTCTCGGGCGACAAGCTGCTGGGCGGGCCGCAGGCGGGCCTGATCGTCGGCAGCCAGGTCGCGATCGCGCGCATCCGCAAGTTCCCGATGAAGCGCGCGTTGCGCATGAGCAAGCTGCCGCTGGCCGCGCTCGAAGCGACGCTGATGCTGTACCTGCGGCCCGAGCGGCTCGCGCACGACCTGCCGACGCTGCGGCTGCTGACGCGGCCGGCGCAGGCGATTCGCGCGCTGGCCGCGGCGCTGCAGCCGGCGGTGGCGGCCGCGGTGGCGCCGCGCTTCGAGGTGGAGGTGGTCGAGCTGATGGGGCAGATCGGCTCCGGCTCGCTGCCGGTGGAGCGGCTGCCGTCGGCGGGGCTGGCGATCGCGCCGGCCGGTGCCTCGAAGAAGGGCATCGGCACGGCGCTCGATGCGCTGGCCTCGGCGCTGCGCGCGCTGCCGCAGCCGGTGATCGGGCGCATCGCGCAGGACAGGTTGCTGCTGGACCTGCGCTGCCTGGAAGACGCTTCCTCGTTCACCCGCCAACTGCCGACATTGCATGAATCCTTGTAGCCCGGATGCCAATCCGGGATCCCCCCGCCCACCCCGGATTGGCATCCGGGCTACGGAGACCCGATGAACCCGCTCGACACGCTCGCCCGCATCGTCACCGACACCGTGGAGCCGCTCGCGCTGCGCACGGACCGAGAGGGACGCTTCCCGCGAGAGACGATCACCGCGCTGGGCGAGGCCGGGCTGCTCGGCCTGGTGTCGGCCCGATCGGTCGGCGGGCTCGGCCTGGGGCTGAAGGAGGCCAGCCAGGTCGTCTCGCGCCTCGCGCAGGCCTGCCCGTCGACCGCGATGATCGTCTGCATGCACTACTGCGCGGTCGCGGTGATCGAAGCCGCCGGCCAGCCCGCCGTCCGCGAGGCCATCGCGCGCGGCCGGCACCTGAGCACGCTCGCGTTCTCCGAGGCCGATTCGCGCAGCCACTTCTGGGCGCCCACCGGCACCGCGCGCGCCGACGGCAGCGCGGTGCTGCTCGATGCGCGCAAGAGCTGGGTCACCTCGGCCTTCGAGGCCGACAGCTACGTCTGGTCGAGCAAGCCGCTGGCGGCCGAGGGCGCCAGCACGCTGTGGTTCGTGGATGCCAAGCAGGACGGCCTGAGCCAGCCGGGCGCGTTCGACGGCCTGGGCCTGCGCGGCAATGCGTCGACGCCGATCACCGCGCGCGGCGTGCGCATCGCCGCGGCCGACCGGCTGGGCGAGGACGGCAAGGGCTTCGACACGATGATGGGCGTGGTGCTGCCGTGGTTCTCGGTGCTGAGCGCGTCGTGCTCGGCCGGGCTGATGGAAGGCGCGTTGTCGCGCGCGATCGGCCATGTCGGCCAGACCCGCCACCTGCACCTCGGCAGTTCGCTGGCCGAGCTGCCCACCATCCGCGCCTACCTGGCCCGCGCGCGCATCCAGGCCGACATGGTGCAGGCGCTGATCGACGACACGCTGGCGGCGATCGGCGGTGGCCGCCCCGACACGATGCTGCGCGTGCTGGAAGTGAAGGCCGCCGCGGCCGAGGCGGCACTGGAGGTGACCGACGTCGCGATGCGCGTGTGCGGCGGCGCGGCCTTCCGCAAGGAGGCGGGCATCGAGCGGCTGTTCCGCGATGCGCGCGCATCGAGCGTGATGGCGCCGACCTCGGACGTGCTGTACGACTTCATCGGCAAGGCCATCACCGGCCTGCCGTTGTTCTGAGGAGCCTGCCGATGAGCGATTCCACGCTGATCATGGGCGCCGTCGCCTACGCGCCCAAGGTCGTCACGATCTGGGAGGGCTTCAAGGCCTTCTTCGCGCGCCACGGCCTGGCCTTCGACTACCTGCTGTACTCCAACTACGAGCGCCAGGTCGAGGCGCAGTTCGACGGCGCGATCCACCTGGCCTGGAACTCGCCGCTCGCGTGGGTGCGCGCCGACCGCCTGGCCCGCGCGCGCGGCCAGGCCGTACGGGCGGTCGCGATGCGCGACACCGACTGCGACCTGCGCTCGGTGGTCGTCGTGCGTGCCGACAGCCCGCTGCAGGCGCTCGCCGACCTGCGCGGCCGGCGCGTGGGCACCGGCGCGATCGATTCACCGCAGGCCACGCTGATCCCGCTCGGGCTGCTGCGCGAGCACGGGCTGGTGGCCGGCCGCGACTTCACGCTGCGCCGCTTCGACGTGCTCGGCGGCAAGCACGGCGACCACATCGGCGGCGAACGCGATGCGGCCACCGCGCTGCGGGCCGGCGAGATCGACGCGTGCTGCCTGATCGACGGCAACCACCTCGCGTTCGGCCTCGACGGCACGCTGCCGGCCGGCAGCACGCGCGTCATCGCGCACACCGGCCCCTACGACCATTGCAACTTCACGACCAGCCCGGGTGCGCCGGCGGCGTTGATCGACCGCTTCACGTCGCTGCTGCTCGCGATGCGCTGGGACGATCCGGACGTGCGCCCGCTGCTCGAGCTGGAGGGGCTGCGCGAGTGGCGCATCGGCCGCACCAGCGGCTACGCGCTGCTCGAGCGGGCGGTCGACGATGAACGGTTCTACAGCGATGACGGGCGCATCCTTGCCAGCGACTATCGATATTGAGTCGCTGGCGCTGGACCAGGGCGCGCTGCTGCTGGTGCGGCGCGCGCTGCTCGGCCTGGCCGATGGCGACGAGCTGCGCGTGCGCGGCCGCGCCGACGCGTGGGACCTGCACCTGGCCGCGTGGTGCCGGCAGCAGGGCCATGCGCTGCGCTTCGAGACCGATGCGCAGGGGCGCCTGCACGGCGTGCTGACGCGCGGCCCGTCGGCCGCAGGTCGCTGGCGCGGCGCGCAGCGTGCCGGCCCCGCAAGCGGCGAGGCCACCGCCCCCGAGG
>NZ_JBFUGW010000388.1:0-4532 GCF_056402735.1 Rhizobacter sp. P3_C12 | reverse complement strand
TCGCAAGACAGCTCTCGCGCCACAAGCCCATCGAGGCGCGTAGCTTGACCGGCAGCGCGGCTTGCAGCTCAGAGATACACCGAGCAGAGCCGCGCCGTCTGGCAGAGCGCCGCATCTTCCGTCAGACATGTTCTGTTGAACGCCCGCTCTCACGAGCGGCGAACTGCAGGTGTCGACCCGTTGCCGTCGTTCGACGCCTCGTTTTCAAAGCCGCAAAGCTGCCAGCCGCCGCCAGATCCTCCTGATGGCAAGGTTAGGTCTGCCGCGGGTCAAGCGCCTTGAACGGGGCAAAGTGCCAGAGGATGAACGCTATGCCGAGACCAATGAGAGAGCCCAGGCCCCACATGACCTTCGCGGTGCGGAAAACAGGCGCCTGCGACTCTTGGGAGGCGACTGTTTTTCCATCAAACTCAGCGGCGACGATCCAACGCCCACCCAAGAGGCCGACATCTTGCAGCCACACACGAAGTAGCGCGCCCTTACGCGGAATGGGCAACTCGCAGAGCTTTGGCGCCTCAATGCACTGCACCCGGACTTCACCAAAGGAAGGGGTTTGTAGAAAGAGGTAATCCACGCCCTTTAATCTTGATCGAGTAGCGAGGGCGGTCGTCTCTACTGCTTTGGAGAGTTGTAGGCGTGAGGGCAAGAGCAGCCAACTGGCGGCGAAAAAAATGGCTGCCGGTACTGCGATCCAACGGGCAATTGTGAAGCGAAGATCCGTCATGAAGTCTTACGTTTGGCTCAAGAGGCTGAGCGCGTGCGAGTCGCCCCGCAGACGGAATTTATCTGCATTTCCGATTGCGCGGACGTCTGGTCGGCGGCGGCCAGTGTTGACACCTGCAGCCCGTCGCCCGGGCCCGAAAACTCCTGCTCCGCGACGCTGCTTGTTGCATCGTAGCCTCTCACAGCGTTACCCGGGAACAGACGCTGCCCAAGGACGGCTTGTGGCCGGGTGGAGCCTTCCGTCAGTGAGCGCCTCTTGTGAGTGCGACGCGCGCCGGTGCAAGCGCGTGGGCCGCGTCGGGGCTGCCATCGCGGCCAGCTCGCTCGATGACTTCCAGCAATGCACGTCCTGCTTCCGACCGTGGTTCCACTCGCACTGGAACCGGGAAAACGGGATACCAACGCTGCAGATAGACACGAAAGTCCGAAGCATTCCGTTCGAGGCTGCCATGCACGTCAACCGCAATCTTCTTGCCCGCGGCATCAGTGAGCTCAATCCATGCTGACCCGCCGTCTGCGAGGAATACTGAGTCGGTAACTCGGATGGGGCTGCTCATATCAGGARCGCGCCCGGCAAGARCGTAGGTAGCCCAGAGCACTGCGCAAGCGACGACAGTCGCGCATGCAAGTTTCGCTGTTCGCTGGGTCAATTTWTTMATCATCTGGTTCGGTGCAGGCTCACCTGAAAGCAGTCTATCCCCAGCGTCTGCAACTGGCCGGTGGCAGCCGTTCGCTCACTTGAGCGGAGAGACTTCGCCGACTCGTTGCCACAATCCGAATCCGAGGGCTCGCAACGATCCCGCTCGGCTTCAGGCGAGGACTTCCACGCCAATCAGATGCCCTTGGGCGTCAAAGTCCAAGTACAAGTCCGGGCCCTTGTACGGCAACAGGCTCGCTAGACGCACTGTTTTTGTCACGCAACCAGGAGTTCCTTTGCCTGGGTGACCGGGCAGGGACAAATAGGCAACGTCGTGATCGTCCGGGTTGACGGCAAGAGAGATATGACTGGTATCCATTTGAATCTCTGAAGATCGAACTGATGAGCAGGAGGTTCAAGTCGGCTGCGCCGAAGGAGACATTCGCGAAGGGGAGCTTCTGGCCGGCATGCGACGTCCTGTGTGGCTTCATCAGATGCCGCCCAAGTAGAAGGTCAAAAGGCCATCCGAGCTCTCGATGTCGAGGATGTCCATGATCGATTCCAGCTCTGTCCCGAAATGCTCTCTCCCTTCGGTGTCCTCATGCTCAACCTGGACGAGAACGCGTTGGAACTGCGCCATGACCCACAGCTTGCTTGGATTGGAAGTGAGCCCAGCGATCAGGATGTCAACCAAGCCGTTCAGCAGCTGCGAGAGCCGTTCGCGTTCGCCAGTAGGGTCGAGCCCTGGCAGATCGCCCAACTTGGCACCGCTCCGATAGGCAGACAACCTCTCCAACTGATCGGGACCGATGGTCAATGGTTCATCAGCCACGCCATTGAGCGGATCATGTTTCACTGCGGCTGTAACTTCCGGAGCGGTAGCCTCGAGCTCTGGATAGTGATCAAGAAGCCGTGCTCGAAGCCCGAAAAGCACCGCGTCAGTAGTCTCACCGTGTGCCCGGACGGCGTCATCGCGCTCGGGGCCGTCGGGCAGTTCACCTAGAACCTGATACGCCTCGCAAAGCACTGTGAATGCTCGCTGATATACGTCATAAAGCTTGGTCGCCTGCTCCCGTTCGATCATCGCCTGTCCGTAGATGAGTTGCGAACTGATGGTAGCGCGGCGAAACGCTGCGGTTGGGGGGCCCAGAGCTGACGCTAGTGACTGGCTGGTTGTGGCCCTGAGGCTGTCACGGGGGACCTCAAGCCGTTACCCACGACCTCAGAATCGCAGCACCAAGCGGCAGAGCCGCCAAGAGCGCTCCTGTCGACGCGGCGCACCCCTCGAACCAGTTCAGTGAGCCTTCGTTCTGCCACGACATCCACTGCCTTGTTCGAGCAGAGTTTGAMGCTGACGCCAACACCACGAGACCAGCGCCGATGCCTGACAGCCAGAAGCATGGTGGTCGTAGCACAACCAAGATGACGCCGATGGACAGTACGGCAACGAGCCATCTTCGGACCCTCGAATTCTTGAGCGTAAATGCTTGATCCACGCTGACCAGCCTACCCGAAAGCCGTCACTCACGACGGACCGCTTGTGGCCGATTGCAGGTCTGCGCGCCGTGCGCAGCGAGCGACCGCTGATAGTTTCATTGATCTGTCGGCTCAACGCCAGTACGCAGCATCCGTCGTGCGYTCAGTCCGGYAYCTCACCGCCGCAGGTCTTCCAGTTGAAGCGCGTGATCCGTASCATCGCCTGGCCATCGCCTTCATCAACGGGCGTGAAGGCACGGCTGGTGATTCGCTCATCTTCCACAAATGCGCGACGCAGCGGAGACAACACGCCGAGGCACGCAGCATCGTCGGACAGATGGTGATATGTCAGCGCCAAGTCGTTGCGCACTTGCGCCTCGTCGGGCAGCCAGTACATGAAGCGGCCGCAGCGATTCAGCAAGGCGCTGAGGGCCTCCGCGGCTTCCCGATACTTTCGGCCGCGGTACAGCGCAGTGAAACGGTCGCGCTCATGCTTCACAAGCACTGCACGGCAGGCTGGARCTTCGCGGTAATAGTCGCCCTGGAAGAAGGCGCGAGATCCGCAAGGCCCCCTGCATGCGGCCTCGGTGGCCGGATCCGGGTTGATCGACACTCGGTCGAGGCTTCTTTCGAAGCTGATCTTGCATCCCTCCTGCGTCACAGCCTTCATGTCTCGAACGGTGGCCTCCAGTCCGCACGAGTGGCCGTTTGYCCCGATGGTGTCCAGTTGAAGCTTGCCATCCTTCTCAACGACCRACGTACCCCATCCTCCCTCGGTGATGTACGTGCCCGCAGGAATCGACTGGGCTTGAACGGCGTGTGTTGCACAGCTTGCAGCCAGCACGATCGCAGCGTATCGAAGCATTGGAATCATTCTCTTAGAACCCCTCGAAAGGAACAACACCGGAGAGGCTTGCGAACTGTTCGAAAGCTGCCTGTCACGACCGACTGGTCGTGGACGGTCGCTTGCCTCGCCCGGTCGCCTGTAGACGMCCCGTTGCTGTCAGTCGGTTGCCCCGACGATATGCGGGTGCGCAGTCGTTTGCCGGGCTAGGGAGTTCGGTAGATTGGTGTCTGCACACTCGATGAAACGACTATCCATTCACCGTCTTTCTCCACGTATCGGAACACGTCCTTGAATCGGTGGTCGTCACCGGTGCAGTTGCCCCATACGTCCACCCACAGGGCTCCMCCTTCTGACTCACCACCCACGGCTCTGGTGAGMGTACATCCCGAATGCAGCTTCGCAAAATCAGCTGCCACCTGCGCATCGGTGGGGCCGCTGCAGCCCAAGATCGATGCGCCGCAGAGAGCCGTAGCCGCCACTGCCAAGACACGACCGAGAACAGAGGGAAGCTGTTGAGGAGTCATCCGCAGAGCTTGRGTCGATATCGCGAAGCCAATGTGAAGTCTGCGTGCTCCGAGGCCATATCGCTCGCCCGACAGCASTCGTCCACTAGCGACAGGAAGTGGCCGACTGTGCTCCTTCGCCCGTCGCCCCGAAAGCGGTCGCGCGTGGCGACCGACCAAGCAACGACCGACTGCTTGCAGGCGAATGCACGAACATACACTGTCGGCCACGAGCAGCCCTTCGCGACCGGCTGCTTTGACGATCGGCCGGTGGCCCACGGGCCCCAATCTCGGTCCCGAATCGGAGAGCAGCTCGGAGCGCACCTGCATGCGTACACTGTGGCCC
>NZ_JBFUGW010000387.1:0-4562 GCF_056402735.1 Rhizobacter sp. P3_C12 | reverse complement strand
TCCTCGACGAGGAGGTCACCAAGGCCCGCAATCGCGCCGCGGCGATGACGCTGGCGGACGCCGACGAAGAACCCGAAGAGGAGGACGAAGCTTGAACGACATGAACCACGTGATCGAGCTGGAGCGCCCGATGTCGCTCGCCGACCTCGGCACCGAGCAGCGCGACGAGATCAACGCGGCATTGCGCCGGGGCCTGCGCCCGCTCGAAGCCCCGACGCCTATGCGGCTGTCCCAGTGGATGGCCGAGCACTTCTACCTGTCGGAGGAGAGCAGCTACGAGCAGGGCCGCTGGGAGGCCTATCCGTACCAGGTCGCCATTGCCGACTGCATCGGCCACGACGAGATCACGCACGTGACGTGGCGGAAGTCGGCGCGCACCGGATACACCAAGATCTTCCTCGCAGCCATCGGCTACTTCGCCGAGCACAAGCGCCGCAACCAGGCGGTGTACCAACCGACCGACGAGGACCGCGACGACTTCGTCACCACCGAGCTGGAGCCGATGCTGCGCGACGTGAAGGTCATGCGCCGCGTGTTCCCGAAGTTCAATCGGAAGTCCAAAGACAACACGATCAAGAAGAAGCGGTTCCTCGGCTGCCAGCTGCACCTGCGCGGCGGCAAGGCCGCGAAGAATTACCGCCGCATCACCGTGGACTGCGTCTACTACGACGAGACCGACGGCTTCGACCGCGACATCGAGAAGGAGGGCAGCGCGTTCCGCCTGGGCGACAAGCGCATCGAGGGCGCGACCTTCCCGAAGTCGGTGGCGGGCAGCACGCCGAAGCTCAAGGGCTTCAGCCTGATCGAGGACCGCGAGCATCAGGCCGACGTGCGCTTCCAGTACTTCATCCGCTGCCCGCACTGCGATGAGGAGCACACCCTCGACTGGGGCGGCCGGGAAGCACGGCACGGCTTCAAGTGGACCGATGGCGATCCGGAGACCGTGGGCCACGTCTGCCCGCACTGCGGCGTGTGCATCACCCAGGCAGAGTACCTGGCGGCGTGGCGCGGGCGCTGGAAGGCGATCGACGGTGGTCATGGCGGCCTCTGGATCGACGAGCGCGACCCGATCCAGCTGCGCTTCAGGAATGCGGCGGACGACGAAGTGGCGCCGCCCAAGCACGTGGCGTTCTTCTGCTGGACCGCGTACAGCCCGCAGGCGACCTGGGTCAGCATCGTGCGCGACTGGCTGACGGCAGCGAAGAAGGCCCAGGCCGGCGACGACAGCGACCTCAAAACCTTCATCAACACCACACGCGGCGAGACCTACGAGCAGGAGCTGGAGAAGACCGACGCCAGCCAGCTCGCGCTGCGCGGCAAGCACGGGCATCAACTTCGCACCGTTCCGCGCGGCGCCGTGAAGCTCGCCATCGGCGTGGACGTGCAGGGCGACCGCTGGGAACTGGTGGTGTGGGGCTTCGGCCGCGGCGAAGAGATGTGGGTGGTCGATGACCTGGTCATCTACGGCAACCCGGCCGACCAGCGCGAGTGGGACCTGAAGCTGGACCCGGCGATCAAGGCGACCTACCGGCATGTGTGCGGCGTCGAGATGACGGCCGACGCGGTGGCGATCGATACCGGCGGCCACTTCACGCACCAGTGCTACGTCTTCGTGCGCAACCGGCCGAACCAAAACCTATACGCGGTGAAGGGCGAGACACGGCTGGGCCGGCCGATCAAGAGCGCGAGCGTGTTGGTCGATGTGAACGAGCGCGGCAAGACGATCCGCAAGGGCGTGCGGCTGTGGCACGTCGGCACCGACACCGCGAAGGATCTGCTGTACGGCCGCCTGCAGGTCAGCCAGCCCGGGCCGGGCTACGTGCACTTCGCGCGTGACCTGACCGCCGAGTTCTACGATCAGCTCACCGCAGAGAGCCGGATGCTGGTGAAGACGGGCCGCGGCGAGGAGCACCGCTGGCTGAAGCCCGCCGGCAAGCGCAACGAGAAGCTCGACTGCACGGTGTACGCATTGTTCTGCGCGCAGATGCTCGGGCTGCACACGCTCAGCGACAAGCTGTGGGCGCGGCTCGAAGCAGGGCTGGAGCCGGATCTGTTCGCCGGTGGCGGGACGCTCGCGCTGAGTACGGAGGGTGATTCAGCGCCAGTGCAGACGTCTGCACAACCGAGCGCAGTGGCCGCGGCACCACCTCCTCCGGCACCGCCACCTGCAGCTCGACCACCCGCCGTCCGTCCCATCGTCCCGAACAACTTCATCGTCAGCGATTCTTGGAGCAGCCGCCTGTGAGCCAACCCCTCTTCCAGCACCAGCAGCAACCCCGTCCCGATGCCCACGAGATCAAGGCGGACGCCGCCACGCAGTGGGTGTTCGACATGACCGAGATCCTTCGCGATGACCTGGCCTTCCAGGAACCGTGGGCGAGTGCCATCGCGCACGAGATCGTGCAAGGCATGCGCGTGCGGTTTGGTGGCGACGATGTCTACGTACCGGCGCCGGACAAGTCGGCGCGAGACGAGCGCGTGCGCGAGATGTTCAACGGTCGGAACATCAAGGAGTTGATGCAGCTGTTCGGGCTGGCGCGCTCCACGGTCTATCGGATCGTTGGCCAGCGGGGACGGCCATGAGCGCGAGCGGCCAGATGCAGGCGGTCGGGGGTGCGACGGTCGGCGCACGGCCGATGCCGGAGCGCATTCCCCGGGCGGTGCTCACCCGCCGCCTGGAGCGACTCCTGGCGCGTGTCGATGCGACGCCCGAGCGCGTGGTCGAGCGAAAGAAGAGCCTGGTGTTCGGCATCGATGTGCGCGGGCCAGTGCGCGTGCGGGTCGATGCGATCTGGGTCTTCGGGAGCTACGCGCGGGGAGCCCTCGAATGCGGCGACGTGGACCTGATCATCCAGTCGCACATGGAATGGGCCGGTCCGGTCACGTTGGACGGTCGGCCCTACCTCGGCAGCAGGCTGCTTCCGGGCATCGGCAAGGTGATCAGCCCGGTGATCGGGCCGTTGCGCAACATCACCTTCGTGGATCACCACAACTACATGAGTGGTGGCACGGTGCTCGACGGCGATCAGGTGGCTCGCGACGTGCTGCTTCTGTGGAAGCCCGGGCTCGACTGGAGATCGGCGCTGCACGGCATTCCACTCGACCCGATCGCCGGGCGTGCGCCAAGGAAGGAGTGGGCCACGGAGGAGGAGCAACTCGAGGCGGAGCGGCTGCGCCATCGCATGCCTCGCGCCTACGCAGCACTGCCGACCTCGCTGCGGCAGCTTGCCTGCGTCGCTTGACGCCGAAGCCCTCGTCAACGTCCTCGGGTATTGCTCAGGGACGGGGCCGAGTGCTCCGTCCCAGCATTGCTCAGCCGAACTGGACTTCGGTGCTGCACAGACGTGTGCCTTCCGGCGCGCTGATGCTCAGGCTCAGGGCGTTCAAGCAAGCGGACCCTGGCAGCGCTGTCGATGCGAGCTGGCGGTGCCGCGAGAAAACGGCCTTGCCATCGACCGTGCCCGTCCACTCGGCGATGTACTTCCGCGATGGCACGCTGGCCTTCAACGGCTTCAGGTGAAACCGCTCGACGAAGGATTGCAGTTCCACCTCGGAGCTGATTCGGCCAAACACTTGCTCGATCGGAAGCCTGCTTCCCATGGGATGTGCTCCTAGTGGACGGGAGTTTGATCAACGCCAATGATGACGCTGCCAGCTTTGAAGACGGCTGTCGCACGTGCACCAGTCGTCAAGTTCAACGTCTCGGCGCGTTCGTTCGTGATGCGCGCCACAAGGGTCTGCCCATTGGGCAGATCGAGCCCAACCTTGATGTCGTCATCGCCTTCGCCCACATCGCGCACCCTGCCCATCAATTGATTGAACGTGGCGGGCAAGCTCGCTGCCGGCTCTTCCAGCAAGACGATCGAGGTGGGGTGCACCAAGCCAAACGCTCGGCCGCCTTGCTGCAGCTTCAAGATGTTCTGCACCTCGTGAGAGACCTTGATGACGATCTGCAGGCCCTGGGCGAGGCCCAGCTCCACTTCATCGACATCGACGCCGGGGCGGATGGCCGTCACGACGCCATCGAGGGTGTTGAAGTCAGAGGGTTTCATGAGTTCGAGGTTCCATGTGCTCGTACCTCGCCGGCTGGCGGGTATGGCAATATACTGTATGAATGAACAGTAGTCGGCTGCCTCGCGAGGGTGTCACGCACGTCGGCCGGGAGTCACCCGGGCCTGCGGTGGTTCCGCGCGCCAGCGTGGCCATCGGCTTCGGCTCGCCGTCCCAGGATTCGGGCGTCGGGCGTCTGGACCTGAATGACGTGCTGATCAGGAACCCCCTGGCCACCTTCCTGATGCGCGTGAGCGGCAGCGCGATGCGAGAAGCTGGCATCGATGACGGTGACATCGTGCTGGTCGACCGTTCAGTCCGGCCCGCGAGCGGCCACATCGTGATCGCCGTCGTGGACGACGAGTTCATGTGCCGGCGGCTGGTGACCCACGGATCGTCGTTGCGCCTGGTGGCGACCGATCCGAGCTGCGCCGATGTCGTGCCGCGCGCGGCCCAGGAGCTGCAGGTCTGGGGCGTGGTGACCAACGCCATCAAGGCGATGCCCGTTTGAG
>NZ_JBFUGW010000386.1:0-4572 GCF_056402735.1 Rhizobacter sp. P3_C12 | reverse complement strand
CCGCGAGGGGTTGTGGAAAACAGTTCCCACCGAGTGGAGCAGCAGGGGTGGTGCTTCGCTTGTGAGCTTGTCTTCTCACAGGAACAGGACAGGACGCCACGGTTCAGGGCCTTCTGCAACCATACCGAGGTCTGCTCGCGCTGCTACGACGAAATCAAGGGCAGGCACATGTTTGCATGGCCGGGGCGCGAGCATAGCCATTGACGCAAATCGGCCGGGAGCAGCCGGTCACGAGTGTCCGGTTTCGAGTAGGCTGTGGGCATGCGAATCGATCTACCAAACGACTACATCGCCTACTTCAAAGAAGCAGGCGTAGTTGAAGGATTCACCGCAGGAATGCCCGGATACGTTGCGCTCTGGACCCCAGACGAAATCGAGGCGGGTAACAGAGACCTGCAGGTCGTGACTTACGCCCCCGGCTTCCTTGGCTTCGGAACCGACGGCGGCGGAGAGTTGCTAGCGTTTGACGAATCCGGTGCAGTCTTCATGTTGCCAATGATCGGCATGGAACCACAGTTCGCGAACAAGATCGCCGATTCTTGGCGTGAAGTTGCCCGGCGAATCACCCCGCACGCCTGAGCATGCGGTCGAGTTTGTGTCTCAGTTCGGCCAGGAGCGGGCGCTCATCGCCGTCCGCTTTCGGGCAACAACATGAGAGGCTACGATGTCTGCGTCCGCGTCGCTGAACGATAAACGTACGAGCTCAGTCGTCCTCAGAGGGGTGCAGGCTTCGACACCTGCCGCTGACAACCAAACGTGGTCCCATCGTCGCTCTCGATCAAGAGCCGCCCTCCAGCGGTGACCGCTTACGAGCGACGCGACCTTCGCGCTAGCATCGAGCATATGAACATCGCGCGCGTCGGACGAAAAGTCATCGTTGTGAGCGAAGAAGTAGGTGTATCGGCCTATGACTTCGACTTCGATTTGCACTTCGCGTGTGATCACCCATACCGAATCGATGGCGAAGAGCTATGTGTCCTGAGAGTTGGGCCAATCAGCGACTACGCCGCAGAATTTGCTGACAAGCTAGCGATGGGCCTCCGTCTGGTGAACTCGCCCTGCGAGCACGTTCTGGCGAGCGAACTGGAGTCTTGGTATCCCGTTTTGGAGGGGCTTACTCCGCGCACGAAGGTCTTTGATGCGCTTCCCACTGCATCTGCGATCGAGGCTGACTTTCAGTGGCCCATCTTCATGAAGGGTTCAAGGCAAACCAGCAAGCACAACCCCGACCTATCGATCATTCAAAGCCGGGCTCACTACGAAGTGGCGTCTCAACAGTACCGCGCAGATGCAATCTTGCACTGGCAGAAGCCGGTCATCCGCGAGTTCGTTCCACTGTTCCCGGTGACTGGCCAGGTGCCGGGGAAAGTTCAGCCGTCGATCGAGTACCGGTCATTTTGGTGGCACGGTGAGTGCGTTGGTTGGGGGCGCTACTGGTACCAGATCGCTGCATATGAATGTGCCGATGTGGCGGCTGGCCTGGAGGTCGCGAAGTTGGCCGCGAAACGCCTGGACGTACCGTTCCTGGTGGTTGATTTCGCCAAGACAGCGGAAGGCCAGTGGATCGTGATCGAATGCAACGATGCGCAAGAGTCGGGATACGTGGGCATCCCGCCCCGGCCCCTCTGGCAGAAGATACTCGAACTCATCGAGGATTGAACCGTGTCGGCGAGCTCGTCTGAAGTCGCCCACGGCGTTACGGTCGCTCCGACCGCCACCACGCTGCATGCGGCCAGGAGCGCCAACAACTGGAGGCCGGTTGCCAATAGCCGGCAAGAGAATGCGTGCTCAAACAGAACTGACTCAAGCGATTGATGAAGGATCGACTGGCCGAGTCCGCGACTTGCTGGCGGCAGGTTGCGATCCGAATGGATTCGATGCTTTCGGTGAATCTCCGCTCGCCGTCGCCGCGATGCGCCACGACTTGGAAGTTCTAGAACTGCTCGTGCAGTATGGGGCGGACATCAGACTCGCCAACGTCGAAGGCTGGACGGCTCTACATTTCGCCGTCGATCATGCGGTCGATTCAGCTATTCAGGGTGGTGATCGGCCAGGCGAAGAACGCATCGCGGCAATCGAGTGGCTGATGCGAAACGGAGCCATTGCTTCCGCGATGTCAGCGGACGACTCCAGTCCCATCGACATCGCAAGGGCCTACCGGTCCAATCGCGTTTTGAACGCGCTTGACGGATCAGCCATCAACGGCGATTGAGAGACCGCTCTGGGTCGGTGTATTGCCGCTCGTCGATGCCCGCAATGGGTCAACAGCTGCGCCTCGCTGCTCGCGACAGCAGCCATTCGACTGGGTCAGCACCGCGATCGTGCCCCCTCCGCTCGGACGTGAACGAGCAGATCCAACGCGTTGCGACGGAGGTCTCCTTTCGGTCCGAGCGTTCGTTCGGCATCTCAGTCTGACCGACCGCACACACCCTGGAGCAGGCAATCTCCCTTACTGGCGATGCTTGCGCCCCCGCCGCGCATCGCTRCACGTCGGCTTCTAAGTCACTCGCCTCACGGCCGTCCTCGCTGCCCGACGATCCGATACACAGTGGACCGCGCCAGCCCGAACAGCTGCATCAGGTCTTTGATGTTCCGGCCGTTGAACATCTCTCGCACGCGCTCATCTCGCGCCGACTTGTCCGGCGCCGGCACATAGACGTCGTCGCCACCAAACCGTGCGCGCATGCCTTGCACGATCTCGTGCGCAATCGCACTGGCCCACGGCTCTTGGAACGCCAAGTCATCGCGCAGGATCTCGGTCATGTCGAACACCCACTGTGTGGCGGCATCGGCCTTGATCTCATCGGCATCGGGGCGGGGTTGCTGCTGGTATTGGAAGAGGGGTTGGCTCACAGGCGGCTGCTCCAAGAATCGCTGACGATGAAAGAGTTCTGAACGATGGGACGGACGCCGGGTGGTCGAGCTGTGGGTGGCGGAGGTGGGGCCGCGGCCACCGCGCTGGGTTGTGCAGACGTCTGCACTGGCGCCGGATCGCTCCCCGCACTAGGCGCGGCCCCGCCGCCGGCGAACAGGTCCGGCTCCAGTCCGGCTTCAAGCCGCGCCCACAGCTTGTCGCTGAGCGTATGCAGGCCCAGCATCTGCGCGCAGAACAGCGCATAGACCGTGCAATCGAGCTTCTCGTTGCGCTTGCCGGCCGGCTTCAGCCACCGGTGCTCCTCGCCGCGGCCGGTCTTCACGAGCATCCGGCTCTCGGCCGTGAGCTGGTCGTAGAACTCGGCGGTCAGCTCTCGCGCGAAGTGCACGTAACCCGGTCCCGGCTGGCTGACCTGCAGTCGGCCGTACAGCAAGTCCTTCGCCGTGTCGGTCCCGACGTGCCACAGCCGCACGCCCTTCCGGATCGTCTTGCCGCGCTCGTTCACGTCGACCAGGACGCTGGCGCTCTTGATCGGCCGGCCCAGCCGAGTCTCGCCCTTCACCGCGTACAGGTTCTGGTTCGGCCGGTTGCGCACGAATACATAGCACTGGTGGGTGAAGTGGCCGCCCGTGTCGATCGCGACCGCGTCGGCCGACATCTCGACGCCGCACACGTGCCGGTAGGTCGCCTTGATCGCCGGATCCAGCTTCAGATCCCACTCGCGCTGGTCGGCCGGGTTGCCGTAGATGACCAGGTCATCCACCACCCACATCTCTTCGCCACGACCGAAGCCCCACACCACCAGCTCCCAGCGGTCGCCCTGCACGTCCACGCCGATTGCGAGCTTCACGGCGCCGCGAGGCACGGTACGCAGCGGATGGCCGTGCTTGCCGCGCAGCGCGAGCTGGCTGGCGTCGGTCTTCTCCAGCTCCTGCTCGTAGGTCTCGCCGCGCGTGGTGTTGATGAAGGTCTTCAGGTCGCTGTCGTCGCCGGCCTGCGCCTTCTTCGCTGCCGTCAGCCAGTCGCGCGCGATGCTCACCCAGGTCGCCTGCGGGCTGTAGGCGGTCCAGCAGAAGAACGCCACGTGCTTCGGCGGACTGACCTCCTCGTCCGCCGCATTGCGGAAGCGCAGCTGGATCGGGTCGCGCTCGTCGATCCACAGCCCGCCATGACCACCGTCGATCGCCTTCCAACGGCCGCGCCACGCCGCCAAGTACTCGGCCTGGGTGATGCAGACGCCGCAGTGCGGGCAGACGTGGCCGACCGTCTCCGGGTCGCCGTCCGTCCACTTCATCCCGTGCCGGGCACCCTTGCCGCCCCAGTCGAGCGTGTGCTCGTCATCGCAGTGCGGGCAGCGGATGAAGTACTGGAAGCGAACGTCGGCCTGGTGCTCGCGGTCCTCAATCAGGCTGAAGCCCTTCAGCTTCGGCGTGCTGCCCGCCACCGACTTCGGGAAGGTCGCGCCCTCGATGCGCTTGTCGCCCAGACGGAATGCGCTGCCCTCCTTCTCGATGTCGCGATCGAAGCCGTCGGTCTCGTCGTAGTAGACGCAGTCCACGGTGATGCGGCGGTAGTTCTTCGCGGCCTTGCCGCCGCGCAGGTGGAGCTGGCAGCCGAGGAACCGCTTCTTCTTGATCGTGTTGTCCTTGGACTTGCGATTGAACTTCGGGAACACGCGGCGCATCACCCGCACGTCG
>NZ_JBFUGW010000385.1:0-4600 GCF_056402735.1 Rhizobacter sp. P3_C12 | reverse complement strand
GGCTTCAACTACGTGAAGGCCGGCGTCATGCTGGTGGACCTGCATGACGGAGGTGCCCGACAAGGTGAGCTCGACCTCTTCGCAGTTGACGAGCCGACGTTGCCGGCGGAAGTGGCACGCGACCGGTCGCAGTTGATGGGGGCACTGGATGCACTAAACCATCGATTCGGCAAAGGAGCAGTTCGCATTGCCAGCGCTCAGCAGGGGCGCGGAACGCATGCCTCAGTTGGCAAGCAGGAGCGGCGCTCTCCGCGATACACGACGAGGTTTGGCGAGATTGTCCTTGCGTTCGCTTGACGCTTCCGACTGGTTGCGGTCGCTCCGGTCTGGCCGCAGATCGACAGCTTCGGTCGAACGGCGACCTTCATCGGCGCTCGCTGCGAGTGACGGTTAGCTGCGACGTTCCCCGCGAGCGAGTCTTGGCACCCTTGACGCGAGCGCTGTCCGGTCTCGGTCGCGAAGCCGTCCTTCGCTGAAGCGGGGGGCTCTGTGTGGCAGATCGGTGTCGAAGGTGCTGCAAACGGACCTGCCGTGCATCCCCATGAGAAAACTGGTGCGCGATCTCTCCAAGGGGCGGATCGCCCGGCTCGTGCATAGATAGTTTTGATGAACGAGCAGCCTCGCTTTCGCGGCATATTCCGACACGGGAACGCGCACAATGAGGCGACGCTCCGGCAGTTGCTCCTACGCGGGCATATCGAGAGGAAAAGGAGAGCGCAATGGACTCCTCAGCAGGCGAACTCGTTGTCGCTTTCCACCCGGATGCAACGGCCGGCGCGCGCGCGATAGTTGCTGACCGAATGAGCTCCGGCGGACTTGAGGGGCTCTCGTTGCGCCCCCTGTCGTCGCACGCGGCCTTGGCGCTGGAGCGCGTCGAACGTGCGGGCGAGTCCGGTCGCCAGCGCGCGATTCGGGTGGAGAAGGCGCGCTACTTCTCCAGCACCACAGAGGGCCGCAGTATCGAATCGGCGTTGGACGAGTTGCGCTCCTTGCCCGGGGTCGAGACCGCCTATTGGAAACCCGGTGTGGAGAATCCGCTCGCGCCGGCGGCGCCTCCCGATATTCCAGAGGTGGAGATGCCGGGCGTCCGCCCCAGCGACTTCAGGATCCTTCAGACCTACTTGGACGCAGCACCTCAGGGCGTCGACGTCGGCGCCGCCTCGTTGCGGCCAGGAGGAAGAGGGGACGGTGTCCGCGTAGTTGACATTGAAGGAGGATGGCGTTTCACGCACACCGACCTGCTAGTCAATTCGGGTGGACTGCTCGCAGGCACGCAGTACCCTGAAGTATCGTGGCGCGATCACGGCACGGCGGTTCTTGGCGAGCTCGGAGGCGACGCGGATAGTGCGGGCGTCTGCGGCATCTGTCCCAATGCGATCCTGAGCAGTGTCTCCCATCGCGGGCTGGGAAGTTCCAAGGCGATCGAGATCGCAACCGGCCTCTTATCTGCCGGCGACGTTCTCCTGCTGGAGATGCACAGGCCGGGTCCACGGTTCGCCTACGCTCAGCGACTCGACCAATTGGGATACATCGCGGTGGAGTGGTGGCCTGACGACCTCTTGGCCATCCAGGGCGCCATCGCAAAGGGCATTGCGGTCGTCGAGGCAGCTGGGAACGGCGCCGAGGATCTCGACGCTCCGCTTTACAACACTCCAGGTCCGAACTTTCCGGCCGCTTGGTGCAACCCTCTGTCGGGGGGCGTGGACTCGGGCGCTATCGTGGTGGGCGCAGGAGCGCCACCGAGCGGCGCCTACGGCCCGGATCGTTCGCGCTTGGACTTCTCGAACTGGGGTCGACGCGTGGACTGTCAAGGCTGGGGTCGCGGCGTACTCACCACTGGATATGGCGACTTCTACACCGACATTCAGGATGCGGCGGACGAGGACTATTGGTATACGCRCCAGTTCAGCGGCACCTCCAGTGCCTCGCCCATCGTGGCCGGCGTGGTCGCCTGCCTACAGGGTGTCGCCAGGGCAGGTCATTCGGTACTGCAGTCGTCCGATCTCCGATCCGCGCTCAGGGCCACCGGGTCACTGCAAGTCGCAAGGCCGGGTGCTCCGGAAATTCAGAACATCGGAAGTCGGCCCGATCTGGCTGCGTTGATACGTCACCTCGGGCTCTGACATCCTCTACCTTGAAGTCGGAGCCTCGCGCCAAGAGGTCATCCTCTGATCTGATGACGGATCGGGGTATTCATCGGTATGGAGCAAGCGTCAATCGAGTTCAATCGGACGGCGAATAGGCGAGGGAGATGGAGGTCGGTATGAGCAAGATGGGCCGTTGGAGTTCGTTGGTAGTCTTCGCATGGGCCCTGTGCGGCTGTGCCAATCTCAGCACCGTCGACAGGCAAACTTCCTTGCCGCATGACGGCAAAGCCGTGCACCTCGACGCCGTGCAGCGTGTGGCCGTCGCGAACAATCAAGGTTGGGTGTGCGCTGAACCTTCCCCTGACGCGATGCAGGCGTATGCCGCATCGCTTGGTGCTGGATATGGAACGTTGTCCAAGGACGCCGCGTCCATCGCCCAAGCTTTTTCGGCGAGTTCTGGAAGTATCGGCCTGCGCACGCAGTCAATCACGCTGATGCGCGACGCGCTCTACCGCATATGCGAGCTCTACTTCAACGGCGCGCTGCCGAAGGAGGACGTCATTCAGCTCCTCAAGAGGTCGCAGGACCTTTCGCTGGGCGTGCTAGCTATCGAGCAGCTGACCGGTGCCGTGGTCGCTCAGCAAGTCGTGCTCAATACGAACTCCAGCGCTAGTGCGGCTGCCGCGATTAACGATACCCAGAGGGAATTGGACAAGGCTAGGGCAGACGAGGACGCTAAGAAGAGGGCCGCCGATAGCGCGCAGTCGGATCTCGACATGCAGAAGAAGCTGGTGGACACCAAGACGTCCGAAGCGGCGGTCGCCAAACAGAAGGCCAAGCCGACGCAGCAACTGATCGACTCATTGACGCCGAAACTGAAGACAGCGGAGGACGACCTGGAGACGGCGATTGCCTCGCGCCTCGCGCTCCGCAGTGCCGTCGTTGGGCAAGAGACCAACGTTAGCGGCCTCATCAGCCGGCGCGATGCCGCCGCGAAGAAGCTGGCGGGGCTTCATGAAGTGACAGTAGCGACGAAGGCCAAGCTCGATGCCGCCAAGGCGACAGCCCCTCCAGATCAGACGAGCATTGACAAACTGACGACGGATCTCAAGACTGCGACGGACGCGGAGGCCACCGCGACAACAGGTCTCGCAGCGCAGGAGAACGACCTCACCAAGGCAACGGGCGATCTTCAGAAAGCAAAGGATGCTGCTGCTGCTCCGGCTGGCAATGCGGTCGACGTCGCGCAAGGAAAAGTTGATCAATTCACCGCGCAGCTGAAGGCTCTGCGCGAGGACGAGAACCAGGTCGCAGCCGACAAGGCGACGACTGCGCTCAAGACTGCCTCGGACGAATTTAAGAAGAAGGAAGGCGCCGCAAGCGATGCCAAGGTGACGCTCGAGAAGGCGCAGACGAACACGAAGGAGATCGAGAAGCTCGGAAGCGCCGCCATCACTTCCGCAAACGCAAGTGCTGGTAGCGCCGGCCAGTTCTCTACGTCGACAGGCCGCTATGGCGTCAGCAAGGACACTGCGGAAGTCCTTGCGCGCGCCACCACTGACATCGTGCAGACCGTCGTGAACAAGGGACATTTAACCGACTCGTGTTCGGCGCTCTTGGTCTCGTATGCGAGCCGCACCAGTATTTCGGCGCAAGCGGAGGCTGCCTTTGCGAAGGTGTTGCCCTTGTGCCAGGAGGTGATCGCTGCCACGCTGGCCGTCTACCGTGCACGGGGTGGACTAGCGTCGGCCGGAGCGCAGTTCCCTTCTCCACCGCCCGTGGTTCCGCAGGCGAGGCCCCTAGGACAACCCGACGCAAGTCAGTAGGCCTGGACGGCAAGCTGATCGCCGCACCGCGCGACGCAATCGCGTGCACACGATCACAGCGGCCGAGTTCTCGGCGCTTCCACCGCCAGTTGATCCGACACAAGACGACAAAGTTGAGCATGGAGGACCTGCCGCACAGAACTCAGGACGCGTGCCAGCAACTGGCGGCTTTGCTGGCGCCCAAGAGGAGCACACAATGGAAAAGATCAAAATATTCRTCTCCTACAGCTGGGACGACCCACTGCACAAAGCTTGGGTTAAAAAGCTGGCGAACACGCTGGAGGAGATACAGGAAGTCCATGTCACCTGGGATGGCTACGACCTGGATGCCTTGGTTGACAAGCACCTTTTCATGGAGGTGGGCATTCACGACGCCGACCTCATTCTCGTGGTCGCAACAGCAAAGTACAAGGAAAAGGCTGACGGACGACTGGGCGGGGTCGGACTCGAAACTGACCTTGCCCGCGGAATCCGTATCCCTTGCTGAGTGGTTCAATCCAGGCAAGGAGAACGAAAGTGACGAAGGCAAAGAGAGCGCGCTACACGCTGGAATTCAAGCTTGAGGCGGTGCGGATGGTCAAGGGTGGGCAGAGCCTGGCGGTGGTGTCGAAGGTGCTGGGCGTGGCTGATCAGACGCTGCACAACTGGCTCAAGGCGGACCAGAGCGGCAAGCTGAACGGGCCCGGT
>NZ_JBFUGW010000384.1:0-4601 GCF_056402735.1 Rhizobacter sp. P3_C12 | reverse complement strand
TCCAGCCCGCGGCGCGAAATCGTGCGCGACACCGGCGTCCACCACCGTCAGCGCAAGACCGTGCTGGCGCGCGAGCACGCTGACGGCCGCGCCACCGGCCAGGAAGTTCTCGACCATCTGCCAGGTGACGTCGCTCGGAAACGCCGAGACGCCGCGCGCCGCCAGGCCATGGTCGCCGGCGAACACCAGCATCTGCGGTTGCACGAGCCGCGGCGCCTCGCTGCGCTGCACCAGCCCGAGCTGCAGCGCGAGCGATTCGAGGCGGCCGAGCGAGCCGAGCGGCTTGGTCTTGCGGTCCAGCCGCTGCTGCAACCGCTGCGCGAGCGCGGCGTCGTGGGTCGGTGCAATGGAAGGCAGTTCGAGGCGCATGGTTCAGTCCGGCACAGGTTGGAGAAGTTGCATCAGCGAGTCGGGCGCGAAGTGCGCCTCGGCGAAATCGGCCAGACCGTCGAACACGTCGTCGAGCGTGCGGGCCTGCCGGCCGAACAGCGCGCGCAGCACCTCGTCGCATTCGAACACGCCGTGCGCATAGAGCCCGAGCACGTTGCCGCGCTGCCAACCGATCGGCTCGCCGCCGGCATTGCGCAGCGCAACGGCGAGCGGCGCGGTGGCCTGCGTGCGGCCGTGGCGGATCTCGTAGCCGCGCAACGCGGCCTGCGACAGCGCGGCCCACGGCCCGTCCAGCGTCTCGAAGCGAGACTCGATGGTGCCGAGCCGCTTCTCGCGCTCGAAGCGCGTGGCCAGCGGCAGCAGCCCGAGGCCGGCCGCATCGCCGTCGATGCCGAACGGGTCGGCGAGCGATTCGCCGAGCATCTGCAAGCCCCCGCACAGCCCGAGCACCGGCCGGCCGGCCGCGGCGTGCCGGCACACCGCATCGGCCAGCCCCTGCGCGCGCAGCCACGCGAGGTCGCTGCTGGTGTGCTTGGAGCCGGGCAGCACGATCCAGTCGGCATCGGCCAGCGCGGCCGGCGTGCGCGCCCAGCGCAGCCGCACGCCGGGCAGGTGGCGCAGCGGCTGGAACTCGTCGAGGTTGCTGATGCGCGGCGGCGCGATCACGCTGATGCGCAGGCCGTCGGCATCGCCGCTCGGCGTGTCGTCGAACACGCCGTCTTCCTCGGGCAGGCCGTGGCCGCGCCACATCGGCAGCACCGCGAGCGTCGGCACGCCGGTCAGCTGCTGCAGCTGCGACGGGCCCGGTTCGAGCAGCCGCGCATCGCCGCGGAAGCGGTTCAGCACGAAGCCGCGCAGCAGCCGCTGCTCGTCGGGTGCGAGCAACTGGTGCGTGCCGTACAGGTGGGCAAAGGCGCCGCCGCGGTCGATGTCGCTGACGAGCAGGCAGGCCGCGTCGGCCGCGAGCGCGGTGCGCATGTTCACGTAGTCGCTGTGGCGCAGGTTGATCTCGGCCGGCGAACCGGCGCCTTCGATGACGATCACGTCGTGTGCCGCCTGCAGCGCGTGCAGCGCGTCGCGCGCGTGCGGCCACAGCAGCGCGCTGCGGTCGTGCCAGGGCACGGCGGCGAGGTCGGCGCGCACCTCGCCCATCAGCACGACCTGGCTCGCGGTGTCGCGCTCGGGCTTCAGCAGCACCGGGTTCATGCGCACGTCGGGCGCGGCGCGCGCGGCCAGGGCCTGGAAATACTGCGCGCTGCCGATCTCGCCGAGGCGGCCGCCCAGGCCCGGCACGACGCGCGCGTTGTTGCTCATGTTCTGCGCCTTGAACGGCGCGACCTTCAGGCCCTGGCGCGCATACCAGCGGCACAGCGCGGTCGCGAGCCAGCTCTTGCCGGCCCCGCTGGTGGTGCCGAGGACCATCACGGCGCGGGCGGTCATCGCGTGATCTCCCTCCAGGCGCGAGCGAGCGCATCCTGGGCGTCGGGAGGCCGGACGCCGAGACGCACGGCGCCGGGCAGGCCCATCGATGCGGTGTCGCGCAGCTTGATGCCGTGCTCGCGCAGGCGCGGCAGGCGTTCGACCAGGCCGTCGCCGCGCGCGACGTGGAACGGCGTCTCGCTGTCCTCGCCCTGCCAGCCGAGCGTGACGCAGAGGTCGAGCTGGCGCGCCTTCCAGCGGCGCAGCGTGGCCAGCGAGTCATGCAGCCAGTGCTGCGTGGCCGGCGTGGTCCAGGCGGTCAGCATCGCGACGCCATGGGCGCCGACCGGCCACGAGGGCGCGAGATCCCGCAGCGGTTGGACCAGGGGATCGGCTTCGGGAGCAATCGCATAGGCCGCGCGGATGCCGGTCAGGCCGAGGGCCTTGTTCGGCGACCACAGCTGCCATGCGGTATCGGGCAGCGGCAGGGGCTGGCCGCTCAGCCGCAGCGGGGCGTAGGCGCGGTCGATGACGTGCACCGCACCGTCGACGCAGGCCAGCGGCGCCGACCGGCCCAGCGGGCTGCTCGGCGAGGCGTGCCAGACCAGCGCCGCGGCATCGCGTTCGACCTCGCGCAGGCCGCGTGCCGCCGCCGCTGCCGCGTAGTCGCCGTAGCAGGGGCGCGGGATGAACACACCGGCGCCTGGCCTGGCGAGCGCGATGGCGGTGCTGATGCGGGCGATGAACTCGCTGGCGCTGGCGGCGATCACGATGCGGCCGGAGGTGACGCCGTGGTGTTCGGCAAGCGCCGCGCGCAGGTCGGTGTACGACGGGTCCGGATAGCGGCTTGCGTCGACCTCGTCCCACGCGATCGGCGCCGGGCCGCAGGCGTTCGCGTTGGTCGAGAAATCCCAGCGCGGCATGCCCTGGGCGTCCGGTCCGCCGTGCACCACGTCAGACGCTCCTTGCCAGCAGCGCGATGGCCGCCATGGCCACCGAGATCCAGGCGGCAATGCCGGCATACCGCAAGGCCACGCGCACATCGGCCGCGCGCGGCACCCTCGCCCGTGCGTTCAGCGTGTACACGCCCGGCTTGCCGAGCCGCACGCCCAGCCGCATCGCCATCGCCCCCATCGGCCAGCCGCCGTTCAGCGACGGGGTCAGCCGCGATTGGCGCTGCAGCCGGCGCCAGTCGACCAGGCGCACCGGCGGATGCAGCAGCACCGCGGTGATCCGCGCCGGCACCCACGACAGCACGTCGTCCGCCCGCGCCGCCCACTTGCCGGCCCATTCCCACTCGCCGCGGTAGCCCCACATCGCATCCGCCGTGTTCGCGAAGCGGTAGACCAGCGCCCCCGGCAGGCCGGCCACCGCGTACCAGAACAGCGGCGCGACCAGCGAGTCGTTCAGGTTCTCGGCCAGTGTCTCGATCGCGGTCTCGCGGATGGCGGCTTCATCGAGCGCCGCGGTGTCGCGGCTCACCACGCGCGCGAGCTGCCGCCGCGCAGTCTCCACGCCCTGCCCCAATGAACGCTCGATCGCCACCACCTCGTCGCGCAGCATGCGCCATGCGAAACACGGCTTCAGCAGCAGCGCCAGCAGCGGCACCGACATCCACCACGGCCACGCCGACAGTTCGCGCTGCAACAGCCCGCCGAGCACCGCGAGCAGGCCCGCGCCGACGCACCATGCGAGCGCCCCGCCGACGAAGGCCGGCCACGGCGACCCGCGCCGCACGGCGCGGCCCACCGGCCCCAGCACATGCCCCAACCACGCGACCGGGTGCAGCGCGTCGCGCGGCTCGCCGAAGCAGGCGTCCCAGGTCCAGGCGAGCAGCAGCGCGGCAGCGAGCATCACCGCCTCAGTCCTCGATGCCGCGCTGCGCCGGCACGCCGGCCTTGTAGTGGTGCTTGACCAATGTCATCTCGGTGACGGTGTCGGCCAGCTCGACGAGCTCGGCCGGTGCGCCGCGCCCGGTCAGCACCACGTGCACATGCGCCGGCCGCTCGCGCAGGCAGGCCAGCACCGCATCGAGCGGCAGCCAGCCGTAGCGCAGCGGGTACATCACCTCGTCGAGCACGACGAGGAAATGCTCGCCGGCCCGGATCGTCGCCTCGGCGCGCGCCCAGCCGTCCTTCGCGAGCTGCGCCGAGTGTTCGAGGTCGCGGCTTTTCCAGCTGAAGCCGTCGCCCAGGCCTTCGATCGGCACGCCGAGCTGCTCGAACACCCGGTGCTCGCCGAAGCGGGCCGACGGTACCTTCATGAACTGGTAGATCTTCACCGCCTTGCCGCGCCCATGCGCGCGCAAGGCCAGGCCAAAGGCTGCGGTGCTCTTGCCCTTGCCGTCGCCGGTGTGGACGATCACCAGGCCACGACGTTCGCCGTCGGGCTTCTCGCTGCGCCGCTCGGTCGGCGGGGTTTCGATCTGCATGTCAGTCGTCCAGGTTCGGAAGGGTCAGGAAGCGGTTGCCGACGCGCTGCACCCGCACCGCGTGGTCGAACACCGATTCGAGTGCGTCATGCACGCGCGGGTCGTCGTGCGCGCCTTCGGCCGCGATGCGGCCCTGCCGCATCACGACCAGCCAGTCCGCCTGCAGCGCGAGCGACAGGTCGTGCAGCACGCTGACCACCCGCTGCGCGCGCGCCAGGCGCTGGAACAGCCGCACCAGCGCCACCTGGTGCGGCGGGTCGAGGTGGGTCGTCGRCTCGTCGAGCAGCAGCACCCCGGCCTGCACCGCCAGCGCGCGGGCGATCAGTGCACGCTGGCGCTCGCCGCCGGACAGCCCGTGCAG
>NZ_JBFUGW010000383.1:0-4609 GCF_056402735.1 Rhizobacter sp. P3_C12 | reverse complement strand
CTGGTACGTCGGCACGGCCAACAAGATCGAGACGATCAGGCTGGCCGATGGCAGCACGGTGCCGATCACGGTGACCGCGTCGTCGAGCAGCGCACCGACCGAGAAGGCGATGCCGGCACTGACCTCGGTGGCCGGCGCGTGGGCGACGCTGGACGTGGCGATGCGGTGGGCCGAGCCGGCGCGCGAGGGGCTGCCGACGCCGATCGCCGCGGCGGAGACGGGCGCCGGCCACGACCTCGCCGGCCCGGGCCTCGCACTGGGCCGCGATGCCGTGCTGTGGCGGCGTGAGCATGCCGCCTGACACGGAATCCTCCGGGATGCGCGTGCTGGTGATCCACCAGAACTTCCCCGGCCAGTTCGGCCAGCTCGTCGCGGCCTGGGCCCGGCGCCCGGGCTGGGAGGTTCGGGCCCTGGGCCGCGAGACGGCGCCGGGGCTGCCCGGGTTCGACGGCCTGTCGCACTACAAGCTGGCCCGCGCCCCGCACGCGCAGCAGCACGGCTACCTGCGGCAGATGGAGTCGGCCACGCTGCACGGCCAGGCGGCGGCGCGCGCGATGCTGAAGCTGCGCGAGCAGGGCTTCCGGCCCGACGTGATCCTCGCGCACCCGGGCTGGGGCGAGACGCTGTATGCGAAGGACGTGTTCCCCGATGCGCGCCTCGTGCACCTGTGCGAGTGGTACTACAACGCCGAGGGCCAGGACCTGGGCTTTGACCCCGAGTTCCCGATCAGCTTCGACGACCGCGCGCGCATCCGCACCTGGAATGCGCTGCACACGCTGAACCTGACGAACTGCGATGCCGCGGTCAGCCCGACGCACTGGCAGCGCAGCCGGCATCCGGAGATCTTCCTGCCGAAGATCGGCGTGCAGCACGAGGGCATCGACATCGACGGCCTCGCACCCGATGCGCAGGCGGCGATCCGCACGCGCAGCGGCGTGGTGCTGAAGGCGGGTGATCCGGTCGTCACCTACGTGGCGCGCAACCTCGAGCCGTACCGCGGCTTCCACGTCTTCATGCGGGCGCTGGAGCGGCTGCAGCAGCAGAACAGGCAGTGCCACGCGATCATCGTCGGCGGCGACGGCGTGAGCTACGGCAAGCGCGTGCGCGATGCGACGAACTGGCGCGAGAAGATGCTGCAGGAGGTGAAGCTCGACCCCGAGCGCACGCACTTCACCGGCAAGCTGCCGCGCGCGCAGTACCTGAAGGTGCTGCAGGTGTCGGCGGCGCACGTGTACCTCACGTACCCGTTCGTGCTGAGCTGGTCGCTGCTGGAGGCGATGGCCTGCGGCGCGGCGGTCATCGGCTCCGACACGGCGCCGGTGCGCGAGGCCGTCACCGACGGCGAGACGGGCGCGCTGGTGCCGTTCTTCGACGTGGCACGCATCGCCGAGGCCACGGCCGGCGCGCTCGAAGGCGGCAGTGCCTGGACCGCACGCCGGCTGGCGGCGCGCCAGCTCGCGCAGCGCTATTCGATGCAGGCAGGCCTCGTCGGCTACGACGCCTTGCTGAGCGYGTCATCCCCCAAAGTGGGGGCGCCGGTTTCATGAGAAATCGGCCCCGCGCTGGCTAGACTGCAGCACACAAGAACGGGAGTGAGCCTCGATGTTGAGGACGAAGGGAGGGGCGCCGCAAGCGGTGCCGCCACAGCAACTGCTGTGGGCATTGGGATCGATCTGTTCCCTGCACCGCCAGCCGTTCTCGGCCGAGCTGGTGGCGCGCGAGTTTCCGCCGCCCTGCACGCACGCAACGGTGATCGCGGCCGGCCGTGCGCTCGGCCTGAAGGTGCGGCAGATCATGCTGAAGCCGGCTCGCCTCGAACGCATGGTGTTCCCGCTGCTGGTGGCACTGAAGGCCGATGCCACGGACGACGCAGCGCCGGTGTTCGGCATCGTGACCGCCGCGGTCGACGGCAAGGTGGTGCTGTTCAAGGCCGGCAGCGCGACGGCGAACGAGCTCGATGCCGAGACGTTCGCGCAGGCGATCACCGGCGAGGCCTGGCTGGCGGCACCGGTCACCGCGGCGGCGGCCGATCCCGATGGTGCGGCCGGGGCGCCGCGCTTCGGCTTCCGCTGGTTCGTGCCCGAGCTGATGAAGCACCGCCAGGTCTGGCGCGACGTGTTGCTCGCCTCGCTCGCGCTGCAGCTGATCGCGCTGGCCACGCCGCTGTTCACGCAGGCCATCATCGACAAGGTGGTGGTGCACCGCACCGAGAGCACGCTGATCGCGATCGGCATCGCGATGCTGATCTTCACGGTGTTCACCAGCCTGCTCAGCTGGGTGCGCCAGTACCTGGTGCTGCACACCGGCAACCGCGTCGACGCGGTGCTGGGCGCGGCCATCTGGGAGCACCTGCTGCGGCTGCCGCTGCGCTACTTCCAGCACCGGCCGACCGGCGTCGTCGCGGCGCGCCTGCATGCGGTGGAAACCATCCGCGAGTTCGTCTCGGGGGCGGCGGTCGGCCTGGTGCTCGACCTGCCGTTCCTGGTGATCTGCCTCGGGTTGATGTTCTGGTACAGCGCCTTGCTGACCTGCATCGCGCTCGGCATCCTGGCGGTCATCGCGGTGGTGAGCATCGTGATCGCGCCGCTGTTCCAGTCGCGGCTGAACGAGCAGTTCCTGCTGGGCGCGCGCAACCAGGCCTTCGTCACCGAGCACATCGCCGGCTTCGAGACGGTGAAGAGCCTGCAGATGGAGCCGCAGCTGCGCCAGCGCTTTGCCGGCTACCTGGCGAGCTACCTGCAGTCGGGCTTCAAGACGAAGCAGACGGCCAACACCTACAACATCTTCGCGACCACGCTGGACCAGGTGCAGACGCTGCTGATCCTGATGGTGGGGGCCTACACGGTGATGACCGAACCGAGCTTCACGATCGGCATGCTGGTGGCCTTCCAGATGTTCTCGGGCAAGCTGAGCCAGCCGGTGCTGCGCATCGTCGGGCTGTGGAGCCAGTTCCAGCAGGCCTCGCTGAGCGTGCAGCGGCTGGGCGACGTGATGAACGCGCCGGCCGAGCCGTACTCGATCACGCCGCAGCGGCAGGCGGGTGGCGCCGGCCGCATCGAGGTGCGCAACCTCGGCTTCCGCTATGCCGACGACCTGCCGCTGCTGTACCAGGACCTGAGCCTGACCATCCAGCCGGGGCAGACGGTCGCGATCATGGGCCCCTCGGGCACCGGCAAGAGCACCTTCGCGAAGCTGCTGATGGGCTTCTACCAGCCGAGCCAGGGGCAGATCCGCATCGACGATGTCGACATCCGCCACATGGCGGCCAACGAGCTGCGCGCGCACTTCGGCGTGGTGCCGCAGGAGACGGTGCTGTTCAGCGGCAGCATCTTCGACAACCTGCGCGCCGGCAACCCGGCGGCCACGTTCGAGCAGGTGGTGCAGGCCGCGAAGATGGCTGGCATCCACACGACGATCGAGGCGCTGCCGCAGGGTTACCAGACCGAGATCGGCGAGCGCGGCAGTGGCCTGTCGGGCGGGCAGAAGCAGCGGCTGGCGATTGCGCGCGCGCTGCTGAAGGGCCCGAAGGTCTTGATCTTCGACGAGGCCACGTCGGCGCTCGACCATGACACGGCCGAGAGCTTCGCGAAGACGATCAACGCGCTGAAGGGGCGGGTGACGATGCTGTTCATCACGCACAACCTGCCGAAGCTGCTGAAGATCGATGCGGTGGTGCAGCTGCATGCGGATGGGGCGCAGATGCTGCAGGCGGTGGCGACAACGGCACCCGATCTGAGCGGAGAAGGCTGAGATGAGGCTGCCAACTGCATATCTCCTGCACAGTTGATTTCTAAGCTGCTTCGCTCAACACCATCTGCAGTGCAACCCGGTGTTGGCAAAGGACGGCAAATGAACGATTGGTTAGGTGTTGCGATAGTGGTGTCGGTAGTGGGGTTCGTGGTCGCGATGAAAGCGATCGAGCGCTGGATTGATCGGCGGGCGGACGAGCTGTTCCTGCAGGCGCAGGGCATCGCGCTGGATGCGGCCCACTCGCACGGCGCGCAGGCGGGCACGGCGGAGCGACGATGCCCCGCGTGCTATGGCGTGGTGACGGTGAGTGAACGGCAGACCGGCGTGCCGGATGCGCTGCCGGTGCTGGAGGTGCGCTGCGAATGCGGCCTGTGCGACATCAGCGTCTGCGTGAAAGCGCCGGACGATGATGAGGTGAAGTAGGTGGTTGTGCGCGGACGCGCGGCTTGCAGTAGCGCGTCCGCGCACTCGTTCCATACAGAGTGCTCATACCGCCATCTGGCTTGTTGATGTCCCCCATCAGGGTGTGCGTGCAGTGGCGGACTTTGCGGCGCGGCGTGACTAGACTGACGCGGTTAAAGGGGAGAAGGAAGAATGCATGTCGAACCTCGTGATCGGTGACGCGCTGGCTGTTGTGCCCACATCACCCCGGCAATGGGTGCCCCATTCGGAGCGCATGTTCTCGGTACCGGGCCTGTTGGCGAGCGAGGAGTGCGCGGCGCTGATCGAACTGGCGGAGCAGCGCGGGTTCGACGCGGCATCGGTGCGGACGGTGGCGGGCCCGCAGTTGATGCGCAATGTGCGGAACAACGAGCGTGCGCAGTTCGAGGCGCCGTCGTGGATCGCGTTGTTGTGGGAG
>NZ_JBFUGW010000382.1:0-4712 GCF_056402735.1 Rhizobacter sp. P3_C12 | reverse complement strand
TGCGGCGGGTGACCCGCCGCACGCCGTCAATTGCCGAGGATCACCTTGAAGATCTTCTCGTCGCTGTTGTTGGCGGTGCTGTCCTTGTCGCCGTTGTTGGTGGTGCTCATCCACAGGTTGCCGTCGACCGAGGGCTCCACGGTGCGGATGCGGCCGTAGGTGCCGCGGAACAGCTCCTGCACGTTGGTCAGGCTGTCGCCGCTGATGACTTCGCGGTACACGCGGGTGCCGCGCTGGCAGGCCACGTACAGCACGCCGCGCACGATCGCGATGCCGCTGCACGAGCCGTCGGCCGTCGGGTAGGTGCGCTTGGGCGCGATGTAGCCCGAGGTGGCGCAGCCGCTGCCGCCGCGCGACAAGGTGCCCTCGCAGTCGGGCCAGCCGTAGTTGCCGCCCTTCTGGATCAGGTTGGTCTCGTCCATCGTGCTGTCGCCGAACTCCTGCTGCCACAGCCGGCCCTGCGCATCGAAGGCCAGGCCCTGCGGGTTGCGGTGGCCGTAGCTCCACACGTAGTTGCCGAACGGGTTGTCGGTGGGCCGCGTGCCGTCCGGGTTCAGGCGCAGCACCTTGCCGTTCAGGCCGCTGGTGTTCTGCGCATTGGCGCCGTTCTGTGCATCGCCGGTG
Source organism: Rhizobacter sp. P3_C12 (assembly GCF_056402735.1). Taxonomy (NCBI): domain Bacteria; kingdom Pseudomonadati; phylum Pseudomonadota; class Betaproteobacteria; order Burkholderiales; family Sphaerotilaceae; genus Rhizobacter; species Rhizobacter sp. P3_C12. The sequence continues at coordinate 4,088 of NZ_JBFUGW010000382.1, read as the reverse complement.
GCCACGTAGAGCTTGCCGTCGGGCCCGAAGCGCAGGCGGCCGCCGTTGTGGTACTTGTTGCGCAGGATGCCGCTCAGCAGCACCTGGAGGGTCGAGGTGTCCAGCGTGCCGTTGACGTACTTCAGGCGGATCACGCGGTTGTCGGTGGCCGTCGTGTGCATCACGTAGAGCCACGGGTCGGTGGCCGGGAAGGCCGGCGTCACCGCGAGCCCCATCAGGCCGCCCTCGCCATCGGTGCCCGACACGTTCGGGATCTTGCCGACGGTGGTCTTCGCGCCGGTGGCCGGGTTCAGCCGCACGATGTCCTGCGCATCGCGGCGGCTGTAGAGCACGCTGCCATCGGGCAGCGCGACCAGGCCCCAGGGGATGTCGGTGTCGGTCGTCACCTGGCTCACCGAGCACACCGGGTTGCTGCACGAACTGCCGGTCGTCAGGCTGACGCTGGTGGTGCGCTGCGACACGTTGCCCTGCGCATCGCGCGCGGCCACGGCATAGCGGTAGGTGGTGTTGGCCGCGAGGCCGCTGTCGGTGTAGCTGAGGTTCGAGGTGGAGCCGACCTTGGCGTCATCTCGGTAGACGTCGTAGGCGCTCACCGCGACGTTGTCGGTCGAGGCGCTCCAGCGCAGCGTGGCGGCGGTGCCTGCCACCGAGCCGGTGAGGCCGGCGGGCATGGTGGGCGCTTCTGTGTCGGCACTGCACTGCGGCACGCTGATGGGCAGCGTGGTGCTGGCCTGCGAGACATTGCCCGCCGCATCGCGGGCGTTCACGTACAGGCCCCACTGCGCGCCCGGGTTCAGCGTGAGCGTGGTGCTGAGCGTGCTGCCGCTCACCGAGGCCATGGCCTGGCCGTCGTGGTAGATGTCGTAGAACGCGACGCCGACGTTGTCGGTCGAGGCCGACCACGACAGCGTGACCGAGCGGCATTGCAGGTTGGCGATCTTCAGGTTGCCGGGGATCGACGGTGCCTGCGCGTCATTGCTGCCGCCATCGCTGCGGTTCCACACCTGGTTGCCCCGGCCGTGGCAGGCCCAGATCTGCACGGGCGCCTTCTGCGCGTTGCTGGCATCGACGACGTCGAGGCACAGGCCGGATTGCGAACCCGTGATGGTGCCGTTGGCGTTGTAGCGCCACTGCTGGTTGGCCTGGCCGTTGCAGGTGGACGAGGTGACCCGCGTGCCGTTCGTGGTGCCCTGGCCCTTGGCATCGAGGCAGCGGGTGCCGCCGAAGGTGCGCAGCTCGCCCGAGGCGGTGAACTCCCACTTCTGGTTGGCGCCCCCGTGGCAGTCGTAGATCTGGACGGCTGCGCCCGAGGTCGTGCTGTTGCCGCTGACGTCCATGCAGCGGCCGCTGGCCTTGCCGACGAGCGTGGTGGTGGCGGCCCAGGCCGGTGTGGCCGACAGCGCGAGCGCGGTCATGAAGGCCAACGGTGTCCCCGATGCGAGCCGCCACAGCGGCCTCACTCGCGGGGTCTTCAGGATCGTCGTGGGTTCCATGGCGCCGCCTCCTTGCGATGTTGGGTGAACATTCGTTCCGGCGGCATCATCTGTGGAATTTCAATTCCACGATGTAAACAAGCGTTCTTGTGAGGTGTCTGACGGATACAAGCCTCAGACGCAGCACGGATCCGAGGCGTCTTGGTGAACACCATCCTTATCGCCGGCGCTATCCGAGAGTCAGCTGCCCCGCGCACCTGACGAGGCGGTAGTAGGACCGGATCGATGGAGAGTAGCTCTCGTCCGGGTTGTGAGGATTGGGCAACTCCTCCGCCAGCTTGCTTGCCAGCGATTGAGGGTAGTCATATGCATTCGAATCGCTGGCAATCCTGCTGATATCTTTCAAATCGGCCCACGACCAAACGTAGTACTTGGATACGACATCCCAAAGCGAGACGGTGCGGGGCGTTTTCGGGTCGTATCGAAACTCCATGCCACTTCGCTCAGCAAAAAACGTTGTTCCCTGGTCACGCTTGATTCGCGCCTTGACGACGCCTTGAAAGTCGGCAGCCACGTCGCCTTTGATGGCGATGGCATCGAATCCTGCGGAATCGACGTGTCGAAGCGCGCAGAGGAACGCAAGCCAGAGAAGGAATATGGTCTTCGATCCCGGGACACCTGCAGCCGCAGCCGAAATCATCTCGCACACTTGACGCTGTGACCGAAGGTCCAGCTCGAACGCATCGAAGATCCATTTGAGTGTGGCGACCGGCGATTTCTTCTCCACGCTGCCCGAGCCCCGAAGAGGCAAACCAAGATCGACAGCGACCGGCAGCACCAAGTGATGCCGCACCAAATCATCGATGAACGTATCACCATTGAAATCAGGCAAGGCGTAGCTGACATCAAAGAATCRCTTCAAGTAGCTGTAGCCATTGAAGCCCGATCCATAGACGGCTTTCACTGCTTCGGTCAGCTGCGAAACGTTGGTGGACACCACAAAGCAAACGCCCTTGATGCCGAACACGTGCTTGAGGCCCTCAAGCAGCGAGATCGCAAAATCGGGGCGGCAACGATCGAGTTCATCGACAAACGCAAATAGCGGAAGCTTGCGATCGCTGGCTTCGGAAATCACGCGAAGAGTCTCCTCGACCGACTCTCGGAAATCACGGAAGACTTGCGCCTTTTCCGAATGAGCCTCGAGCTCTTTTTCAAAGTACGCGTCGAGGCCAGCGTTGACTCCATCGAGGCCAGCCTCCGTGAGTTGATCCATGTCGATTTCGGCGGAACCATCTCGGAACGCTTCCACAACCTCGCCAGCGGCTACCCCGGTCACCTTCGTCAAGACACCCTTCGCGACCTGCTTGCCAGCCGGGATGAGCCCGCGCCGCAAAAAGCGCACCGCGTTGCCAATAKTCCTCTTTGCCTTCTTCTGCAACGAGGGTTTCAGGCCACCCCGAGAGATTTCGGCATCGATCGCCGACCGAAATGCGGCCATGAACGCCACGACAGGGTCGGCCGCATAGTCCGCCGCCCAAGCGTCAAAGACGAAAGCGGGATGCGAGTCGGTGGACTCTTGAAGCGTACGCGCCCAGTTCTGAATGAAATAGGTCTTGCCCTGGCCCCACYGCGCATCCAGCGCCAAGGTGAACGAGGCGTTGGGACCGCTTTCCGGGCACACACGCCTGGAAAGGTAGGCCGTCAAAAAGTCGGCGTACTCGCGGCGATTCAGCAGATCGTCATGCCATGGTGCTAACGAAGACACCGCCTTGATGTCAGCTTCCTTTGCATCTGCCATGTCCTCTCCTCCGCTTCAAGCAAAAGCGCCCTCAAGCCGCCACCACCGTCGCACTGACCCGGAACACCGCCCCGCCCCCAGGCGCGGCCTCGGCGCTGATCCGCCCACCCATCGCCTCGACGATCTGCCGCGTGATCGCGAGCCCGAGGCCCGCGCCCTGCCGCAGCTTCTGCCCCTGCACGCCCTGCGCATACGGCTGGAAGAGGCGCAAGCGGTCCTCGTCGCTCAACCCCGGCCCGGTGTCGCACACGTCGAGCTCCAGCTGCACGGCCGCGCCCTCGCCTTTCAACCGGCCCTGCACCGTCACCTCGCCTTCGCTGGTGAACTTGATCGCGTTGCCCACCAGGTTGTTGACGACCTGCCGCAGCCGCTGCGCGTCGATCAGCACGCGCGCCGCGCTGTCGGCCGCAAGCGTCGCGCGGAAACCCAGGCCCTTGCCCTGCGCGCTCAGCTCCAGCGGCGCGATCATCTGCAGCCACAGCGCCGCGAACTCGGTCGGCGCCAGTTGCAGCTCGACGCGCCGCTCCAGCTGCTGCTCGTACTGCAGCGTGGTCTCGAGCAGGCTCCTGAAGCCCTCGGCCGATTCGCTGATCGCATCGGCCAGCCGCTGGCGGCGCTCGGGCGGCAGGGTCTCCTTCAGCATCTGCGCGCCGGTGCCGATGGCGCCGATCGTGCCGCGCAGCTCGTGCGTCAGGTAGCTGATGAAGCGGCCGCGCGCGGCGGTGCTCTCTTCGGCCAGCCGCCGCGCATCGCRCTCGATCTTCCGCGCCTGCCGCAGCCGCCGGTTGCCACGCCGCAGCAGCAGCAACCAGGTCAGCAGCACCAGCAGCGTCGCCAGCAGCACCGCACCCAGCCGC
>NZ_JBFUGW010000381.1:0-4714 GCF_056402735.1 Rhizobacter sp. P3_C12 | reverse complement strand
GGCGGTAGACCGCGACCGTGCCCTGCTCGAACGGCCAGTGCGACAGCAGCCAGCCGGCCGGCACGGCGCGCCGCCGCGCCGTCAGCTTCAGCGGCAGCGGCGTGAAGAACAGCCGCAGCGCGAGCCGCGTGCCCAGCCCGGGCGCGATCGACTGCATGCCGCGCAGCGCGGCACCGATCCAGCGCGCGCTGCGGCTGGCGGCGTAGAAGGCGGTGGCGGGGTTGGGCGTGCTCATCAGAAGCAGCCGAAATCGGCATTGCTGTGCGGCACGGCAGCCACCACGCGCCACAACGACAACGCGCCGCGCAGCAGCGCAGCGACGACCAGGGCGGACACGACGATCATCAGCATGGCAATCTCCTTGATTTCGCACGCACGTGCGAAATGTGTGGACAGGGAACGGCGAAAGGGGCGGGCATGGCTTCAGGCCTGGAGGGAGCGGATGATCCGCTCGTAGGCCGACCAGCAGCGGTCGGCGGCGCGCGGCTCGCGCAGGAAACGGGCTTCGCGCATCAGCGCGACGAACAGGCCGTCCATCTCGAAGACGAGCTGGTCGGCGTCGGTGTCGGCGCGCAGGTGGCCGGCGTCGATGGCCTGGATCACGGTGCGCTTGAGCGCGCTGCGCCAGCGCATCACGTGGTCGAGCAGCAGGTCGCGCAGCGGGCCTTCGCGGTCGTCGAACTCGAAGGCGCCGGCGCAATAGAGGCAACCGGTGCGGATCTCGACATCGCGCGCCCGCTGCAGCCACAGCCGCATGATCGCGTTCAGCCGCGGCAGGCCGCGCGGCTCGCGCATCGCCGGCACGAAGACATCCTGCAGGAAGCGGCGGTCGTACTCGTCGATCACCGCGATCTGCAGCGCCTCGCGCGAGCCGACGCGCGAGAACACGCCGCTCTTCGACAGCCCCAGGCGCCGGGCGACCTCGCCGATCGTCAGGCTGTCGAGCCCGTCGGCGGCGGCCATGCCGAGCGCGGTGTCGAGGATGGCGGCGAGCGTGAGCCCGCTGCGTTCGGTCCGGGTTTCCATGCGGCGCAATTTAGCACGATCGTGCGAAGTGTCAAGCCGGCTGCCGCGCACCGCCGGTACCACCCATCGACAGGGGCTGCGGCGCCGTGGTACACCGCGAGACGGCACGCGACGGGGTGGCGCGCCGGGAGAGAGGGAGCCGATGGCGCAGTCGGATGACGGATCGCGATTTCGCTGGCTGGTGGTCGGCCTGTGGCTGGTCGTGGTCGCGCTGCTGGCGGGGCTGAGCGCCTTCAGTGCCGACACGCTGTCGGCGGCCCGCGCGTATGTCGGCGGCGAGAGCCACTGGTCGAAGGGCCAGAAGGACGCGATCTACCACCTGTACCGCTACAGCGAATCGCACGACGAGTTCGACTACCGGCGCCACCTGGCGGCGCTCGCGGTGTCGCAGGGCGACCGGCTCGCCCGGCTCGAGCTCGACAAGCCCGTGCCCGACATGGCCGTGGTGCGCCGCGGCCTGCTGCAAGGCAGCAACCATGCGGACGACGTCGATGCGATGGCCCGCCTCTACCGGCGCTTCCGCCATGTCGGCTTCATGGCCGACGCCATCCGGACCTGGGTGGAAGGCGATGCGCAGATGGACGAACTGAGTGCGCTCGGGCGCGACATGCATGCCCGCATCCTGGCCGGCGACACCGGCTCGCCGGAGCTGCGCTCGCTGGTGAGGCGGATCCCGCCGCTGAGCGAGCGACTGACCGAACTCGGGATGCGCTTCTCCGGCTCGCTCGGCGAGGCCTCGCGCATCACGCGCCAGCTGGTGACGGCGGCCACGCTCGGGCTCGGCGCCCTGCTGGCCACGGCCGGCGTGTGGCTGACGATGCGCATGCACCACGCGCAGCGCCGCACCGAACAGGCGCTGCGCGAGAGCAACGAGCGGCTCGCGACGGCCGCCGAGGGTGCGCACATCGGCGTGTTCGACTGGGATGTCGACCGCGATCGGGTGCAATTCGATGCCCGCGCGGCCGCCCATTTCGGGCTCGACGATGACCCGGGCCCGCGCGACGGCGCGCAACTGGCGTCCGACCGGGTGGATCCGGCCGACCTGCCCGAGCTGCGCGAGGCGCTCGCGCGGGCCGTGCAGGGCGACGAGCTGGTGGCGCTGCGCTTTCGCGTGCTGTCGCGCGATGGCCGGGTGCGCCACCTGGAGATGAATGCGCGCCGCCACCAGGTCGACGGCCGGCGTGTGGTGGGCCTGCTGTGGGACGTGAGCGACGACGTCGAGGCCGAGCAGCTGCGCCTCGGCAAGGAGGCGGCGGAGCGCGCGAACCTCGCCAAGACGCAGTTCCTGTCGCGCGTGAGCCATGAGCTGCGCACGCCGCTGAACGCGGTGCTGGGCTTCGCCCAGTTGCTGCAGACCGACGAAGGCGAGCCGCTGACGAACCGGCAGGCGGCGCGGCTGCAGCATGTGCTCGACAGCGGCCAGCACCTGCTGGAGTTGATCAACGACCTGCTGGACCTGACGAGCATCGAGGATGGCGCGCTCGCGCTGTCGAACCGCGACGTCCCGCTCGCGCCGGCGCTCGGCGCGAGCCTGCGCCAGGTGGAGCCGCTGGCCTTGTCGATGGGCGTGACGCTGGCGATCGAAGGGGCGCAGGCGCTGGCCGTGCACGCCGATCCGCGGCGGCTGGAGCAGGTGTTCGCGACGCTGCTGTCGAACGCGGTCCGGTACAACCACCCCGGCGGACGGGCCTGGGTGGTTTGCGCGGAGGACGGCGCACGCGTCGTGGTGACGGTGCACGACACCGGGGTTGGCATCGACGCCGGGAAGCTCGCGCAGCTCTACCAGCCCTTCAACCGGCTGGGGGCCGAGAACACGCCGGTGCCCGGCAGCGGGCTCGGCCTCGTGATCACGCGGCTGCTGCTGCAGCGCATGGGCGCGACGATGGCCATCGACAGCGAGGTGGGCCGCGGAACGCGGGTGCGCGTGAGCCTGCCGCTGGCGCGCGTGGCGCGGCAGGAGGCGGTGCTCGAAGGGCGCTGATCAGCCGCGGCGCTGAAGGCCCATCTGCTGCTGGTAGCGCGCCGGCGTGACGCCGTACATGCCGGCGAAGCGGCGCGTCAGGTGGGCCTGGTCGGTGAGCCCGTTGTCGGCCGCCACCAGCGCGGGCGCGAGGCCGGCGGCCAGTTGCCGCTTCGCGCGGAACAGCCGCAGCGCCATCAGCATCTGGTGCGGCGTGGCATGGTGCCGCGCCTTGAAGCAGCGCTGGAAATGGAACGGGCTGAGCCCGGCGGCCTGCGCCAGGTCGGCCAGCGTCAGCGGCTCGGCCAGGCGGTCGTGCATCAGCTCGATCGCGCGTTGCAGCGGCGCGTGGCCCTCGCCTGCGCGCTCGGGCGGGCCGCGGCGTGCATGCGGCTGCACCGCCTGCAGCAGGTCGAGCAGCGCGCCGTCGAAGGCGAGCGGTGCATCGGCCGCCCACAGCGCCTGCAGGGCCAGGCTCGCGCGCTGCGCACTTGCTTCATGCCGCAACACCGGCGCGGCGAACGACCAGTCGGCCTCGCCGGCCACCTCGCGCAGCAGCGCGGCATCGACATACGCCATGCGGTAGCGCCAGCCGTGCGCGGTCTCGGCGCGGCCGGTGTGCAGCACGTCGGGGTTCATCAGCACCAGCGATTGCGGCGGTGCCAGGTGCTCGCTGCCGCGGTAGCGGAAGCGCTCGACGCCGGCATCGATCACGCCGAAGCCGTAGGCCTCGTGCGTGTGCGGCTCGAACGCGTAGCGCACGATGTGCGCCCGGTACAGCTCGATGCCGCCGCGGTGCGCGGGCTGCTTGAACTGCGCTCGGTCGCTGGCGTGCTCGAATCGGGCGGGGACGGCTTCCACCGCACGATGATGGCATGCTCGGGGGCGATGAGTGCCTTGCCCGTCCTCCCGCTGCACCCGGCCGACAGCTTGCGCGTGTCGGACCAGGAGCGCGCGACGCTCGCGCAGTTCGTGACGCTGTCGATCGTGCTGCACGTGCTGGCGGTGATGTGGGTCGGCACGCAGACGGGACGCTCGGACGGCGGCGCTGCGCCGCGGGCCGATGCGTGGGGGCCGCTGCGGGTCACGCTGGCACCGCCGCCGGCGCCACGTGCTCCGACCGCGCCGCGGGCCGTGGTGAGCCCGCCGCCACCTCCGCGACCTTCACCGCCACCACCCCCGCGCGCGCAAGCCCCGGCACCCGCGCTGCCGCCGCCGGCGCCTCCTCCGGCACCGAAGGTCGAGCTGCGCACGATGCCCGCGCCGGTGCCGGCCGCCCCGCGCATCGAACGCCCCCAGCCCGCCGCACCGGTGCCCGAGCCCCGCGTGTCCGAGGCCGCCGCGGCCGCCTCCGCCGTGCGCGACGCCGCACCGGTGGCTGCGCGGCCACCCGTGATGGAGCCCGAACCGCCGGCGCCGCAGCCGCTTCCGCTGCCCTTGCCACCACCCCCTGTCGCGCCGCCGGTGGCGATGCCGGTTCCGGTGGAACCACCTCCGCCCGCACCGCCGCCGCCGGTCCCGCGCCCCGAGCCGGTCGAGGTGCCACCGCCCGTCCCGGTGCCGGCCCCGCCGCCGGCGCCGGTTCCAGCGCCCGTGCCAGCACCGGCTCCGGTACCCGCACCCGCACCCGCACCCGCACCGCTGCCCGAGCCCGTGCTCGCACCCCAGCCCGCGGCGCCGCCCGCCGCGCGGCGCGTCAGCCCCGGCACCGCGCTCGAGCCCGCCACC
>NZ_JBFUGW010000380.1:0-4737 GCF_056402735.1 Rhizobacter sp. P3_C12 | reverse complement strand
GCGTGGCCGGCAGCACCTGGTTGTAGTCGACACCCGCGGCGCGGTACGACTCCGGCGGCGCGATGCGCACGTTCAGGTTCGACGCCTCGTCGGGCGTCAGGCTCGTGACCTCGATTTCCGCGCGAAGGGTTTCACCAAGCGCCGACTGGACCGCCAGCCGCCCGAGGCCGAGCGCCCAGGCGTTGGTGGCAGACAGACACATGGCAGCGATGGCCACGCCGGTCAGAGCAAAGCGGCGAGCGAACAACGAATTTCTTTTCAAGGCGTCTCCCAAGTGGAGGTGGCGGGCAGTGCACAGGCTCCCGTCGATTGGCGTCGTTCTTCTTGAGAAACCAGCACGCACCCCAGGCGCAGTAGAAAACACAATAACATCAACTAGATACGAAGACAAGCTCATGCATTGGCTGACGTTCCCGCCAGCGACGGGATTCGGGGCTTCTGGGGAGTGTCCTGTTGCAGTATGGCAACGCAACAAGACACTCCGTCTTCACTGGTAACTCTCTGTCACTCCAACGAAATTTCCACCGGTCACTGACCCAGCAGGATGCGCAGCATGCGGCGCAGCGGTTCGGCCGCGCCCCACAGCAACTGGTCGCCGATCGTGAACGCGCCGAGGTACTCCGGCCCCATCGCCATCTTGCGCAGGCGCCCCACGGGGATGGTCAGCGTGCCGGTCACGGACACCGGCGTCAGGTCCTTGAGCGTCGCCTCGCGCGTGTTCGGCACGACCTTGACCCAGGCGTTGTCGTTCGCGATCAAGGCCTCGATGTCGGCCAGGGGCACGTCCTTCTTGAGCTTGAACGTCAGCGCCTGGCTGTGGCAGCGCATCGCGCCGATGCGCACGCAGAAGCCGTCGACCGGAATGGCCGGCGTGCCGAAGCCCGTGCCCTGCCCCAGGATCTTGTTGGTCTCGGCCTCGCCCTTCCACTCTTCCTTGCTCATGCCGTTGCCGAGATCCTTGTCGATCCACGGGATCAGGCTGCCGGCCAGCGGGACGCCGAAGTTGGCGGTCTCCGCTGCGGAAAGCGAGCGCTGCTTCGCGACGAGCTTGCGGTCGATCTCGAGGATCGCGCTCTTCGGGTCGTCGAGCAGCGGGCGCACCTCGGCGTTCAGCGTGCCGAACTGCGTCAGCAGCTCGCGCATGTGCTGCGCGCCGCCGCCCGAGGCCGCCTGGTAGGTCTGGGTGCTCATCCACTCGACGAGGCCTGCCTTGAACAGCGCGCCCACGCCCATCAGCATGCAGCTGACGGTGCAGTTGCCGCCGATCCAGTCACGCTGGCCGGCGGCCAGCGCGTTCTTGATGACCGGCATGTTGACCGGGTCGAGCACGATGACGGCGTTGTCCTTCATGCGCAGCGACGATGCCGCATCGATCCAGTGCCCGTTCCAGCCGGCGTTGCGCAGCTTCGGGTAGACCTCGTTGGTGTAGTCACCGCCCTGGCAGGTGATGACGATGTCGCAGCGCTTGAGCGCCTCGATGTCGTTCGCATCCTGCAGCGTGGTCTCGTTCTTCGCGTAGGCAGGCGCCTTGCCGCCGGCATTGCTGGTGCTGAAGAACACCGGCTCGATCAGCTCGAAGTCGTTCTCTTGCGCCATGCGGTCGATCAGCACCGACCCCACCATGCCCCGCCAGCCCACCAGGCCGACCAATCTCGTTGCCATCTTTCTGTCCTGTCCGTTGAATTCGTTCGTGAAGGGTTGCGTCGAAAAAGCGTCTCGTCAGCCGTTCGCTTTCAGGTGGGCGACCACAGCGTCGCCCATCTCCTTCGTGCCCACCTTCGTGGTGCCTTCACTGTGAATATCGGCGGTGCGCAGGCCCTTTGCCAGCACCGCCTTGACGGCCGCCTCGATGCGCTGCGCCGCGGCTTCCTGGTTGAGGCTGAAGCGCAGCATCATCGCCGCCGACAGGATGGTGGCCAGCGGGTTCGCGATGCCCTTGCCGGCGATGTCGGGCGCCGAGCCGTGGCTGGGCTCGTACAGCCCCTGGTTCTTCGCGTTCAGCGAGGCCGACGGCAGCATGCCGATCGAGCCGGTGAGCATCGCCGCCTCGTCGCTGAGGATGTCGCCGAACATGTTGCCGGTGACGATCACGTCGAGCCGCTTCGGATCCTTCACCAGCTGCATCGCCGCGTTGTCGACGTACATGTGCTCCAGCGCCACGTCGGGGTACTGCGCATGCACCTCGGTGACGACGTCGCGCCAGAACTGGAAGGTCTCCAGCACGTTGGCCTTGTCGACGCTCAGCACTTTCTTGTTGCGCTTGCGCGCGGCCTGGAACGCGACGTGCGCGATGCGCTCGATCTCGGGGCGCGAGTAGCGCATCGTGTCGAAGGCCTCGTCGGCACCGGCGAAGGCGCCGTCGGGCGATTGGCGGCGGCCGCGCGGCTGGCCGAAGTAGATGTCGCCGGTCAGCTCGCGGATGATCAGCAGGTCGAGGCCGGCCACGATCTCGGGCTTCAGCGTCGACGCGTGCGTCAGCTCTTCGTAGCAGATCGCCGGGCGGAAGTTGGCGAACAGCTCCAGGTTCTTGCGCAGGCCGAGGATGGCCTGCTCCGGGCGCAGGTGGCGCTCGAGCTTGTCGTACTTCCAGTCGCCGACGGCGCCGAACAGCACCGCATCGGCCGCCTTCGCCAGCGCCAGCGTCGCCGCGGGCAGCGGGTGGCCATGGGCGGCATAGGCCGCGCCGCCGACCTCGGCGCTCTCGGTCTCGAAGCGCAGGTCGAGGCAGCCGAGCACCTTGACGGCCTCGGCCATGATCTCCACCCCGATGCCGTCACCCGGCAGGATCGCAATCTTCACGAATCAGTTCCTTTGTGATCTCAGACGCGCTGGGCCAGCCAGGGCTTCTGCAACAGACGCTCGGCTTCGAAGGCGCGGATCTTGTCGGCATGGCGCAGCGTCAGGCCGATGTCGTCGAAGCCGTTGAGCAGACAGAATTTGCGGAAGGGCTGGACGTCGAAAGGGATCGCCTCTGCGCCTGCCCGTTCGACGACCTGGCGGTCCAGGTCGATCGTCAGCTGGTAGCCGACGAAGGCGTTCACCTCGTCGAACAGGCGGCTCACCTCGTGCTCGGGCAGCACAATCGGCAGCAGGCCGTTCTTGAAGCAGTTGTTGAAGAAGATGTCGGCATAGCTCGGCGCGATGATGGCGCGGAAGCCGTACTGGTCGAGCGCCCACGGCGCGTGCTCGCGCGACGAGCCGCAGCCGAAGTTCTTGCGCGTGACCAGCACCGAGGCGCCCTGGTAGCGCGGCTGGTTCAGCACGAAATCCGGATTGGGCTTGCGGCTGGCCGGATCCTGGCCGGGCTCGCCATGGTCGAGGTAGCGCCATTCGTCGAACAGGTTCGGGCCGAACCCCGACTTCTTGATCGACTTCAGGAACTGCTTCGGGATGATCGCGTCGGTGTCGACGTTCTCGCGGTCGAGCGGGGCGACCAGGCCGGTGTGGATGCGGAAGGCTTGCATGGTCCGGTCTCCTTCAGGACAGCCGACGCACGTCGACGAAATGGCCCTGCATCGCGGCCGCGGCCGCCATCGCCGGGCTCACCAGGTGGGTGCGGCCGCCGGCGCCCTGCCGGCCCTCGAAATTGCGGTTCGAGGTGGAGGCGCAGCGCTCGCCCGGCTCCAGCCGGTCGGCGTTCATCGCGAGACACATCGAGCAGCCCGGCTCGCGCCATTCGAAACCGGCGCCGCGGAAGATCACGTCCAGGCCCTCGCGCTCGGCCTGCTCCTTGACGAGGCCCGAGCCCGGCACCACCAGCGCCAGCTTGACGTTCTTCGCCAGCTTGCCGCCGATGCGGCGCACGATGGCCGCGGCCTCGCGCAGGTCTTCGATGCGCGAGTTGGTGCACGAGCCGATGAACACCTTGTCGATCAGGATGTCGGCGATCGGCTTGTTCGGCTCCAGCGCCATGTACTGCAGCGCACGCTCCATCGCGCCGCGCTTGCCGCTGTCCTTCTCGCGGTCCGGGTCGGGCACGCGGTCGTCGATAGACAGCACCATCTCGGGCGAGGTGCCCCAGGTGACCTGCGGGCGGATGGCAGACGCGTCGAGCTCGACGACGGCATCGAAGTGCGCGCCCGGATCGGTGTGCAGCGTGCGCCAGTAGGCGACGGCGTGGTCCCATTCGAGGCCGCTGGGCGTGAACGGGCGGCCCTTCACGTAGGCGATGGTGGTGTCGTCGACGCCGACCAGGCCGGCGCGGGCGCCCGCCTCGATCGCCATGTTGCACACCGTCATGCGGCCTTCCATGCTGAGCGCACGGATCGCGCTGCCGGCGAACTCGATCGTGTAGCCGGTGCCGCCGGCGGTGCCGATCTTGCCGATGATGGCCAGCACGATGTCCTTGGCGCTGCAGCCGCGCGCCAGCGTGCCGTCCACCTTGACGAGCATGTTCTTCGCCTTGCGCGCCAGCAGCGTCTGCGTGGCGAGCACGTGCTCGACCTCGCTGGTGCCGATGCCGTGCGCCAGCGCGCCGAACGCGCCGTGCGTGGAGGTGTGCGAATCGCCGCAGACCACCGTCATGCCGGGCAACGTGGCGCCCTGCTCCGGGCCGATCACGTGGACGATGCCCTGGCGCTTGTCGTTCATCTTGAACTGCGTGATGCCGACGCGGTCGCAGTTGGCGTCCAGCGTGTCGACCTGCAGCTTCGAGATCGGGTCGGCGATGCCGTGCGAGCGGTCGGTGGTGGGCACGTTGTGGTCGCTGACCGCCAGGTTGGCCGACAGGCGCCACAC
>NZ_JBFUGW010000379.1:0-4768 GCF_056402735.1 Rhizobacter sp. P3_C12 | reverse complement strand
GCGCCCATGCGCAATCGGCGCTGACGGCGCACCTGGCGAGCGTGCTCAAGACGATGGCGCTGGACGGCCGCGGCGTGGCCTGGCTGCCGCGCAGCCTGATCGCCGACGACCTGGCCGCCGGCCGCCTGACTGCTGCGGGCGGCCCGCAGTGGGCGATCGAGGTCGAGATCCGCCTGTTCCGGCCGCGCTCGCCGTTGCCGCGGGCGGCCGAACGCTTCTGGGCGACGGTTGAAGAGGTGAGAGTCACGGGCTAGAATGTCCAAAATTTTGGACAACTCGCGAGGCGAGAATGAGCAGTCTTCTCGACATCGGTCGCGCCGTCCGCACGCGGCGCACGGAACTGGGGCTGTCGCAGAACCAGCTTGCACATTTGAGCGGGCTGTCGCGCCAGACCCTGGTCGGGCTCGAGAACGGAAGCCTGAGCGACCTCGGCGTGAACAGGGTGGCGCAGGTCACGTCCGTTCTCGGGCTTGAGGCTGCGCCCCTCAGTACGGAAGGGCGCGGCAAGAAGCGCGGTCTGTGGATGGCCGCCAAGACGGCCAGCGTCAGCTACACGCACGAACTCCCACCCAAGACCTTGGGTGAGACCCTGGTGAGCGGCGAGGTGCAAGCTCCGTTCGTGCCGCATCTGGTGCACCTGCTCGACGAAGCGCCGGTGCCCATCGTCGTCATGGCCGTGGAAGAGGCGGCTGCGCACGCGCACGTTGCGCCGAAAACGGTCTGGCGCAACGTCGCCAAGCTGGCCAAGTCCTTGTCGGTCCATCGGCAGGCGCTCTGGGCATGACGTCCCAGCTTGCGCGCCGCGTTCGACGCCATCGCCGTGTTGGACTATCAACCCAGCTACGAGCATTGCGTGTCAGTGGTCGGTGAGTTTCTGGCGCAGTGGTAGTCGCAGGTGTGAAGCTCGCGCTGAGGGGCCAGTTCGATGAAATGGTCATGCCGCCTGGTCGTCAATGAGCTCCAGAAGATCAATCGCGCTCCGGGCTCGAGCATCATGTCCCGTCGCCAGCCCCACCAGGTGGGGACGCAGGGAGTGAATGAACGTCGTCAGTGCTTCTTGCACCGAGACGCCAAGGTATGTTTCGTACCCTTGCTCAGGAGCGAAGGTGCCGCCGAGGTCGATGAGCGACTCGATGACGGCACGTTGCGCCCATGCTTGCCCACTGGCAAGAATCTGCTCAAGCGCAGGAAGGACACCCAATACGACCGGGAAAAAGGTGCCTGCGTGGTTGTTGCCCATGGCCCAGAGGAACGCATCGCAGGCGTCGACTGCGGCCTGCTCATCGCTCGCCTCTCGAAGCGCCAGAAGGGCCTTCTCCACGCTGTCTGATTCGTTTGAGTCTGGCTGCGGGAATGGGTCAAGGTTGAGCGGATTCATGTTGTGTGGGAAGCGAACTCGAGGACGCGCCGAACCACTCGCGGATCCTCGAGCAGCATCTTGTAGTGTCCCAGGCCCTCGAGCAGGAGCCATTTGGCGCCAGGCCAGCTGGCCGCCGCGGCCTGGGCACCTTCGTGGGGGACGACCTTGTCGTCGGACGCGTGAATGAACAGAGCTGGCTGGTGCATCGACGCAGCCTGCCGGCGCATGTCGATCCGGTCTGGATGGACGCCGATCACCTCCTGCAGTCGGTTCAGCAGATGCGCGACGGTGTCACCCTCCAATCTCGCTTGCCGTGCCATCGCGCGCACATACCCGCCATAGTGGGTCGGTGTCGCCAGGAGAACCACACGGTCCGCCTGCAGGCCTTCGTCAAGGGCCTGCACGATGCAGGCCCCTCCGATCGAGTGCCCGACCGCGAGTGCAAGCGGCCCGGTGACACCCTCGACCGCTCGCAGTACACGCGCCGCCAGCGGGATGGACAGGCGCTCTCCGCCGGAAGTCCCGTGGCCGGGCAGGTGCGGAGCCCACACGGTGAAGCCCGACGCCACGAGAGCGTCGCTGATTTTCTCCATGTCGGACGTCCTTCCCTGCCAGCCGTGGACCAGCAAGGCGTGGGGCCCGAGTCCGCGCTTTCTCACATGCACCATCACCTGTGCGCCGTCAGGCCACGCTCCGGGGGTATCCACGAGCAAGGGAATGACCTCGGCATCCACTGTCCGCGCGTCCTCGGGCGGCCGCTTGATGCGCAGCAGCGCGTCGATGAAGGCTTCGACATCGGCGGCAGCGCTGGTGTCGACGGACGTGTCTTGATGCGATGACATGGATGGCTTTCGATGTGTACAGGTCTGTACCTTTAAATATAGGTACAGACCTGTACCATTGTCAACGGAGATTGCCATGACGACCTCGAACATTCCTGCCCAAGAAATCCGTTCCCGCCGAGGCGCGCCCGCGAAGGGCGAACCCACGGCCCGGGACCGCATCCTGGCCATCGCGCTCGACGCCTTCTACCGAGAAGGCATTCTTGCGACCGGCGTGGACACCATCGCCGAGCGCGCAGGTGTGTCGAAGACGAGTCTCTACCGCAACTTCGCCTCCAAGGATGAGCTGATCGAGGCGGTGCTCCGGGAGCAGAACCGATTGTTCTTTGCCTGGTGGGATGAGATGGTGGGGCGACACCCCGACGACCCGCGCGCGCAATTGCGGGGCTTGCTCGATGCGTTCGGGAAGCTGAGTTCGTCCCCGAGGTTTCGGGGCTGCCCGTTCATCAATGCCGCCACCGAATTCCGGGGTCTCGATCACGCCGGCAAGGCACTTTCTGCCCAGAACAAGATCGAGGTGGTGCGACGGCTGGCCGACATGTGCCGATTGCTCGGCGCCACCGATCCGGCGCGGGCCGCTCGCCAACTGCTGCTCCTCATMGATGGAGTCCTTGCGGACGGACAGTTCGGCCCCGAACTGCACTTCAGAGAAGGGCTCGCCGATGCGGCGTTTGCCTGCATCGGCCTGGGCGCCTAGGACCTTGGCGTGGCCAGCCAATCCGCCATCCATGCCTCCACCTCCGCCTGCGTCATCGCCTCCCCCGCAGCACGCTCCGCCTCGAACCGCTCCACCCCCAGCGCCCCGCGCGATGCCGCCATCAGCGGCGCGATGAATGCCTCGTCCACCGGATCGGCCTGCTCCCCATCCTGGTGCCTTCCCGCCAGCGCCATGCCGTGCAGCCTGGCCGCGTTCGCATGCTCGCCCAGCGCCGAAGCCAGGCCCGCGGCCACTTCCGCCAGCCTCGCCCCCATCTTCGGCAGGCCGTCGCGCGCCACCAGCGGCCACAGCACCTGCAGCGTCTCGTGCGCCGCCGGCCACTGCCCGAGGGTGACCTGCACCTGCGCCAGGTTGCTCTGCAGCTGCCCCGTCACCGAAGCGGGCAGCTCGAGCCGCTTCGCCAGCGCGATGGCCTCGTCGTACAGCGCCCGTGCCTGCGCATGGCGGCAGACACCGCGGTGGATCTCGGCGATGTTGTTCAGGCTGACCACCAGGCGGATGTCGGGCACGCCGTTGGAGCGCAGCAGCTCGGTCGCCTGCTCATAGGCCGACAAGGCCTCGTCGGCGCGCCCCAGCGCATGCCATGCGTTGGCGCGCAGGCTCAGCGCCACGGCGGTGCGCTCGGCGTCATCGGCCGACGCTGCCAGCTCGCCGCCCTGGTCGGCCCAGCGCAGGGCCTCGTCATAGAAGCCGCGCTTGTACGCGAGGTGCGACATCGCCAGCAGTGCCTTGYCGCGCAGCGCGTCGTCGAGCCCGTGTGCGTCTCGCGCCAGCGCGGCGGTGCCCAGGCCGTAGCCCACGTCGAGCGGGCCGGCAAAGGTCCAGTAGCGGCCGAGCGCCGCGACGAAGCGCAAGCCGGCGTGGGCGCCTTCCGGCAGCTGGGCGCACCAGTCGTGCGCCGCGATCAGGTTGTCCTGTTCCGCCTTCAGCCGGCGCAGCCACGCCAGCTCGCCCGGGCCGTGCAGGTGGCCGCCGGCCGCTTCGGCAAACGCGACGAAGTGGGCCAGGCAGCGCGCACGCACGGCCTGGGCTTCGCCGGTGTCGTCGAGCAGGTCCTGTGCAAACTGGCGCACCGTCTCGAGCATGCGAAAGCGCGGCTCGGGCAGGTTCTCGGGCGCCATCACGAGCAGCGATTTGTCGTGCAGCTGCGTCATGATCTGCAGCACCGCGTATTCATCGTCGATGCCCGCGGCGACGGCCGCCGCGGCCAGCGTGCAGCCCCCGACAAAGACCGAGAGCCGCGCGAAGACCTGCGCCTCCGGCTCGGACAGCAGCTTCACGCTCCACTGCAGCGTGGCGCCCAGCGTGCGGTGGCGCGGCGCGGCGTGCGAGCTGCCGGTGAGGAAGCGGAAGCGGTCGTCCAGCCGCGAGCGGATCTCGTCGACCGCGAACATGCGCACGCGTGCCGCGGCCAGCTCGATCGCGAGGGCGATGCCATCGAGCCGGCGGCAGATCTCGGCGATGACCGGTTCGTTGGCCGGGGTCAGCGCGAAGTCGGGCCTGGCRAGCCGGGCCCGGTCGACGAAGAGGCGCACGGCATCGGAGTCGAATGGCAGCGGGCCGACCGCAAAGATCTGCTCGCCCGGCAAGCCCAGCGCCTCGCGGCTGGTGGCGAGGAGGCGCAGGCCGGGGCAGGCGGCGAGCAGGCGGTCGGCGAGCTGCGCCACGG
This sequence comes from Rhizobacter sp. P3_C12, assembly GCF_056402735.1. Taxonomy (NCBI): domain Bacteria; kingdom Pseudomonadati; phylum Pseudomonadota; class Betaproteobacteria; order Burkholderiales; family Sphaerotilaceae; genus Rhizobacter; species Rhizobacter sp. P3_C12. The sequence continues at coordinate 179 of NZ_JBFUGW010000379.1, read as the reverse complement.
GGTCGATGAGGTGCTCGCAGTTGTCGAGCACCAGCAGCGCGCGTGCCGCGCCGATGTGCGCGCACAGCGCGTCGAGCGGATCGGCCGTCGCGTCTTGCCGGGCACCGGCGGCCGAGGCCACGGCGGCCAGCAGGCGCCGCGGGTCCTGCAGGGCCGCGAGGTCGACGAACCACGTGCCC
>NZ_JBFUGW010000378.1:0-4800 GCF_056402735.1 Rhizobacter sp. P3_C12 | reverse complement strand
AAGGAGGACCGACCCGACCGGCGCGCCACGGCCTCCCCCCACGCGACTTTGCAGCACGAACGCACGAAAACTACGGAACCAGCACCGACCCACCCACCGTCCTGCGCGATTCGAGGTCGATGTGCGCCTGCGCCGCATCCTTCAGCGCATAGCGGTGCTCCACCGGGATCTTCACCTGCCCACTGCCGACGATCGCGAACAGCTCGTCGGCCATCGCCTGCGTCGACTCGCGGGTCGCGATGTGCGTGAACACCGTGGGCCGCGTCAGGTACAGCGAGCCCTTCGCGCCGAGCACGCCCAGGTCGACGGGCGGCACCTTGCCCGACGCGCTGCCGTAGCTGGCCATCAGGCCGAACGGCTGCAGGCAGTCGAGCGACTTGTCCCAGGTGTCGCGGCCGACGCCGTCGTACACCACCTTCACACCCTTGCCGCCCGTGATCTCGCGCACCCGGGCCGCGAAATCTTCCCGCGCGTAGTTGATCGTGAAGGCCGCGCCATGCGCCTGCGCGGCGGCGCATTTCTCGTCGGTGCTCGCCGTGCCGATCAGCTGCAGCCCGAGCGCACGCGCCCACTGGCAGGCGATCAGCCCGACGCCGCCGGCCGCGGCATGGAACAGCACGAAATCGCCCGCCGCGAGCCCCGCCTGCGGCAGCGTGCGGCGCAGCAGGTACTGCGTGGTGAAGCCCTTCAGCATCATCGCCGCCCCCTCGTCGAAGCCGATCGCGTCGGGCAGCTTCACGACGCACTTGGCCGGCATCACCCGCAGCGTCGCGTAGGCCCCGGGCGGCTGGCTCACGTAGGCCGCGCGGTCGCCGGCTCGCAGGTGCGTCACGCCCTCTCCCACCGCCTCGACCACCCCGGCTCCCTCGACGCCCAGGCCAAACGGCGCCGGCAGCGGGTAGGTACCGCTGCGGTGGTACACGTCGATGTAGTTGATGCCGATCGCATGGTGGCGGATGCGGATCTCGCCCGGGCCGGGCTCGCCGACCACGACCTCCGACAGCGTCAGGGTCTCGGGCCCGCCGGCTCGGTCGAGGCGGACGGCATGTGCAGTAAGTGGCATGGGTTGCTCCAGTGGATGCGTTATCGTGCCAGCACTCCCGCGACCCTGCCCGTACCCGGTCTTGAAACGCCTCACCACCGCACCCAACCTCGCCCTCGCCCAGCTGTGGGCCGACATGCTCACGCAGACGGGAATCCCCACCACCGTGCAACGTGCGTTCGCGAGCAGCCTGTCCGGCGGCGTGCCGCCCAGCGAGACCCTGCCCGAGCTGTGGGTCGACGACGAGGCCGACCATGCGCGCGCCCTCGTGCGGCTCGACGAGCTGCAGCATCCGCGCCGCCACCTGTGGGCCTGCCCGCAATGCCATGAAGTGATCGACGGGCCCTTCGAGCAGTGCTGGAACTGCGGCGCCGCGATGCCCGCGGCATGAACCCGCCGCACGGCCGCCCGAAGGCGGGTTCGCTCCCGCTCGGCGGGAACGCGCGCAGCGCGAGGGTGCCGTCATGACCGCCCTCCATCCCCGCATCATCCTGATGCTGACGCTGCCACCCCTGTTGTGGGCGGGCAATGCGGTGGTCGGGCGGCTGATGGTCGGCAGCGTGCCGCCGCTCGCGCTGAACGCGTTGCGCTGGTCGCTCGCCTTCATGCTGCTGCTGCCGCTCGGCTGGCGCCTGTTCAGGCGCCCGGGCGACCTCGCCGCGCGCCTGCGCTACCTCGCACCGCTCAGCCTGGTGGGCGTCGGCAGCTACAACGCGTTGCAGTACATGGCGGTCACCACCTCCACGCCGATCAACGTGACGCTGATCGCCGCCAGCTCGCCGCTCTTCATGCTCGCGATCGGCGCGCTGGCCTACGGCGAACATCCGACGCGGCGCCAGGGGGSCGGCGCCGTGCTGTCGCTGCTCGGCGTGGCGCTGGTGCTGTCGCACGGCCACCCGTCGACGCTGCTGCAGCTGCACCTGGTGCCCGGCGACCTGCTGATGCTGCTGGCCACCGCGCTGTGGGCGATCTACAGCTGGATGCTGGCGCGCCCGCCGGCCTCGATGCGCCCGCCCGAGCGGCCGCCCTGGAACGGCGCCGAGTTCCTGCTCGCCCAGGTCGGCTTCGGCGCGCTGTGGGCCGCTGCCGGCGCGGGCGCCGAGCACGCGCTCGGCGGGCAGCCGGTGCTGTGGTCCGGCGCGGTGTATGCGGCGCTCGCCTACGTGGCGATCGGCCCGTCGATCGTGGCCTATTTCTGCTGGGGCGCAGGCGTCACCGCGGTGGGGCCGGCGGTGGCGGCCTTCTTCGCGAACCTGACGCCGGTGTTCGCCGCGCTGATGTCGGCCGCGATGCTGGGCGAGGGGCCGCAGTGGTACCACGTCGCGGCGTTCGGCTTGATTGCCGCGGGGATCGTCGTAACATCCCGCGCAGCGCCCCGCAGGACACCATGACACCTTCCGGCCCCGTCGCAGTTCCCTCCGCTCGCAAGCGCTCGTGGCAACTGCTGTACGGCGCGGCCGCGCTGCTGATCCTGGTGGTGATCGGGCTCGACCAGCTCCTGGGCGTCAAGGTCAACGACCGCTTCGGCGACTCGCTCGCCGCCGACCGCAGCTGGGCCGCCCGCTTCGAGGCGCTGGGCGAGCTGCGCCGCCTGGCCGGCGAGGTCGACGCGCCGGCCAACGACATCTTCGCGTCGGGCCAGGTCGACCATGAACGACTGCAGCTGCATGCCGCGCACGGGCGCTTCAAGCAATCGCTCGCGGCCGCGGTGCAGCGCTTCGAGGCCCACCCGGCCGAAGGCGAGCGCGAGCTGATGGTGCAGGGGCTGCAGTCGGCCGGCAGCACGGTGCAGCGCATGGTCGAGCAATCCGAGACCACGCTGCAGCGCTTCGGCGAGCAGCGACTCGATGCGGCCTCGCGCGCGATGGTCGAGGTCGACCGCAGCTACGCGCAGCTGCAGGAAGACCTGCGCAGCGTCGCGCGCATCTCGCGCACGGTGCAGAAGACGCAGATCGACGCGCTGAGCCAGTCGGTGGGCCGCTACCGCTGGCTCGAGTTCGCGAGCGCCGTCGTCGTCACCGCGATCACGCTGGGCATGCTGGTCTACGGCTTCCTGATCCGCCGGCGCATGGAGCTGGCTTCGGCCGAGAAGGCGCAGCACCTGTCCGAGCTGCAGGCGGCGAAGGATGCGGCCGAAGCGGCCAGCCAGGCCAAGTCGCAGTTCCTCGCCAACATGAGCCACGAGATCCGCACGCCGATGAACGGCGTGCTGGGCATGACCGAGCTGCTGATGGGCACGACGCTGAACGACCAGCAGCGCCGCTTTGCCGACAGCGCGCACCGCTCGGGCCAGGCGCTGCTGGGCGTCATCAACGACATCCTCGATTTCTCGAAGATCGAGGCCGGCAAGTTCGAGGTCGAATCGCTGCCGTTCAACCCCTGCGAGGTGGCCTACGACGTGGCCGAGCTGCTCGCGGTGCAGGCGCATGCCAAGGGGCTCGAGGTGATCTGCCAGATGGGCCCCGACCTGCCGGTGCGCGCCTACGGCGATGCGGCGCGGCTGCGCCAGGTGCTGATGAACCTGCTGGGCAATGCGGTGAAGTTCACCGAGCGCGGCCACGTGATGATCTCGGTGACCAAGATGCCGGCCAGCAGCGCGGCGCACAACCATGCGGCGCTGCTGGAGTTCGCGGTGTCGGATTCGGGCCCGGGCATCTCGACGGCCGACCAGGCGCGCGTGTTCGATGCCTTCACGCAGGCCGACAGCTCGCGCACGCGGCGCCACGGCGGCACCGGGCTGGGCCTGACGATCTCGAGCCAGCTGGTGGCGATGATGGGCGGCAAGCTGCAGCTGCAGAGCACGCGCGGCGACGGCTCGCGCTTCTGGTTCTCGCTGCCGATGCGGCTGGTGCCCGACAGCCAGCCCCTGCTGACCGACCGCGAAACCGCGGCGCTGCAGGGGCTGCAGGTGCTGGTGGTGGACGACAACACGACCAACCTCGACATCCTGCGCCACCAGCTGAGCGCCTGGGGGTTGCGCGTGGACACCGCCGAGAGCGGCGAGCATGCGCTGCAGCTGATGAGCAAGCGGCCGGTGGTGCACGACCTGGCGATCCTCGACGTGCACATGCCCGACATGGACGGCCTGACGCTGACGCAGCGCATCCGCGCGAACCGCCGGCTCGACGGGCTGAAGCTCGTGATGCTGAGCTCGCAGGGGCTGGACATGCCGGCGATCAGCCTGACGCGGCTGGGCGTCGATCGCTGGCTGTCGAAGCCGGTGCGCAAGCAGGAGTTGCGGCGTGCGCTGATCGACCTGCTGGCCCATGAAGCGCAACCGGTGCCCGCGGCCGCGCTGCCCGCGCCGCCGCCGGTCCCCGGCCCGGGCGGCCCGGTGAGGAGCGCGCGCGTGCTGCTGGCCGAGGACCACCTGGTGAACCAGGAGGTGGCGGCGCAGATGCTGCGGCTGGCCGGCTACGACGTGCAGGTGGTGTCCGACGGCCAGGCCGCGATCGACGCGGCGCGCAGCCATGCCTTCGACGTGGTGCTGATGGACTGCCTGATGCCGGTGGTCGACGGCTTCGAGGCGACCGCGCGGCTGCGCGAGATCGAGCGCGCCGAGGGCGTCAGCGACCTGGCCCGACTGCCGATCGTCGCGCTCACCGCGAACGCGATGAAGGGCGACGTCGAAGCCTGCCTCGCCGCCGGCATGGACGACTACGTGGCCAAGCCGTTCACGCAGGAGCAGCTGGTGGCGGCGATCGAGCGGCGCCTGAAGGCGCGGGCGGTGCAGCGGGCGGAGTGAGTCAGTTCTGCTG
>NZ_JBFUGW010000377.1:0-4818 GCF_056402735.1 Rhizobacter sp. P3_C12 | reverse complement strand
GCGCAGCCAATGCCTTTGTTGTCATCCTGTTCGGCCACGAACCCATTCAAGACTGTCACGCCGAGCTGGGGATACATGGACAAGTGTGTCGATGGAAACTCTGGAAAAGCAACACCCAGTGGAAGATCGCCGGTTATAAAGGTAGCCGACTTCATCGCAGGTAGTGGCAGAGGTCCAGCCAGTTCGCGCAGCTTGCGGTGCAAGCGATCAAGAGCGTCGGCAACCGATTCCTGCAGTTCATACAAGCTATAGAAAGTCTCCAGGAGTTCTTCAGCCTCACGCCTGTCCACCGCTGGTATCAAGCACAACCCGGCGTCAAGAGAGTATGCATAATTCGCGGCAATGACTTGCGCATGTTCGTCACCCGCTTCGCAGATCACCCAGTGCCCAGATCGACTCGGGATGGGAAGTGACGGGGAGGGTTGATCTTCAAAAACGATTGACCTCTGCTCGCGTAGCGCAATTAGAAGCCCGTAAGCAAGGTTGTCTGCACCCCAATAAAGTGGTTTACCCTTCAACGACCGAGCCAATCCGGGCAAGTTTCTGGCCTCTTCTGCCGAGGAAATTTGCTTGACAATCGACGCCGGTACCTGCCTAGCGAACAGCGAGCATGTTGTGTCGGGGAGGGCAACAAAGAGAACGGCCTTTGCCTTCATGTTTGYGGCAGCATTTCCACGGATCGCTACCTCAGCTTGATAGTCTTGCCGAGTCATGCGCGGACCGTCAACTATCGGTAGATAGCACCCCTTCTTTGCCAGCAAACAGGAAATTTGGGCAAGTATTTTTGGGTTGTCCCCCATGACGAGTGTGCGAAGGAGTTTCGGGCAATTCACAAAGGTATCCCTCAATCATTGCTACTTTCGGCAAGCGGGCGCCCGATTCGCCTCACGCGGCGCCGGTCAAGCGACTGTATCGCTGCAGGTTCTCTCCATGGAAGTGCATCGTCGTTGCCTCATCAAACGTCACTACCGCTGCTACGGTGCTACCGCTACTGCGCAGGCTTCGGCACACCGTCGGAAGACTTTGCCTTCGGCCAGGTCAACGCTTGATTGAGCAAGGTCCGTAGCATGATGGTCGGCATGCCTAGCTACCCATGGTCCTGCCTCTCCTGCGGCCAGACGAATCAAAGCCACACCGACCTCTGCAGCACCTGCAGCTACCCAGCCAGTGCCACCTCGAAGCAGATCGACGCCTGCCGCGGCGAGCACTTGTCCCACGGCGGGCAGCTTCAGCAGCAGGCAATCATCGATGCGACAGACGAGCACCTGTCCGCATTCGACGTGCTGGGCCGCCCACTTCTGTTCGTGTTCCTGGGTGTGCGGCTGACAAAGCAGTTGTTCCCTTGGCGCAGCAAAGACAGCTGAGCCCCTGCCTGACCACCCTGGTCGAGGATGCCGAATTGCATGTAAGCTTCACGCATTCCCCTCCCCGCCCCGCAGCATGGCGCAGAAGAAGCCCCCCCGAAAATCCATCGACCGCGAGATCCGGATGCTGCACGGCGCCCTGGTCGACCTCGTCGGGATCATCAACCAGCCGCAACGCGATGCCGAGATGGTGAAGGAGGCCGGCATCGAGCTCGACAGCACCTTGTTTTCGCTGCTGATCGGGATCGACCGGCTGGGGCCGGTCGGCGTCATGGAGCTGGCCGACCGCACGGGCCGCGACTACACCACCGTCAGCCGCCAGGTGAGCAAGCTGCAGGCGCAAGACCTGATCGTGCGCCGCCCCTCGCAGGCCGATGCGCGCGTCAACGAGGCCCTGATCACCGACAAGGGCCGCGAGATGGTGAGTGCGATCGATACGGCCCGCAACCGCGTCGTGACAGCCATGCTCACCGACTGGTCCGACGAGGACGTGCAGCGCCTGGCACTGCTGCTCAGGCGCCTGGCCGACAGCGCGCTGGTGTGGGCGCGCTGACGACCGTGGGACATCATGCTGCTGCCCCGCCCAGGCCCACCGAGCCCAGGAAGGTCTCGAGCGCAGCAGCGTCGCCCGCGGTGAGCATCGCGCCGATGTAGCCGTCGGGGCGCACCAGCACCCAATCTCCAGGCTCGACGCCATAGTGGGCGCGGAACTCACCGTGCACGTCCAGGATGTCGCCGGTCTCGCCGACGACGTGCATGTGCAGGCCGGCCCGTGCCGGAAGGGCAGATGCCGCATCGAGCGGCCCGTGGCACAGCAAGGTCCAGTGCGCGCCCCGGAACAGCTCGAACAGGCGGCGCGGCAACCCGCCCGCCCCGCGGCACAGGGCGTCGGGCGCGCGGCTCCCGGCAACGACTGCCCGGCCGCCTGCAGTCCTGTCGAGTGCGAGCGACGACCCGGCATAGCCGATGTCGAGCTGCTTGACCTCGCGGCCGCGCCGCATCGGCCCTTGCGACGCTTCGCGCAGCAGACGCGTGGCCATGCCGAGCATCTCGGCCGCGATCGGACGCCGCTCCTCCTCATAGGTGTCCAGCAGCGACGCGGGCGCGCCGCGCAGAACCGCATCCAACTTCCATGCCAGATTGCATGCATCCTGGATGCTGGTGTTCAGGCCCTGCCCGCCGGTCGGCGGATGCGTGTGTGCGGCGTCCCCGATCAGCAGCGCCCGCCCGACGCGGTAGCGGTCCGCCAGGCGGGCGTTCATCTCGTAGACGGAAGCCCAATGCACCTCGTCGATCACGATGTCGTCGCGGCCGGTGCGGCTGGCGACCATGTCGTTCAGCGCAGCAGCGGTCACGGCCACCTCGCCCTGCATCGGCACGGGCGCCTGCAGCTGGARGAGCTCGGTGCCGGCCAGCGGGCAGAGCGACATCTGGCGCTCCATCGAGCCGTCGTTGAATCGATGCCAGGCATCGCGGCCCAGCCCGTGCAGCAGGAGGTCGGCCACCACCGCGCGAACCCCGAGCGTCTTGCCCTCGAAGCCGATGCCCAGCGCACGCCGCACGAAGCTGCGGCCGCCGTCTGCGCCGACCAGGTAGCGCGCACGCAGCACCTCGGCGCCGCGCGGGCCGGCCAGGCGGGCGGTCACGCCGTCGTCGTCCTGCTCGAATGCGGTCAGTTCGCACGCAAATTCCGGCGCGTGACGGAGCTCGCGCAGCCGCTCCCGGAGCACGCGTTCCGTCAGGAACTGCGGCACCATCAGCGGCAGGTTGTACGGTTCGCCAGGCTTGGCGTCAGTGGCAGCGACCGACGGCGAGTCTTCGAACGTGCCGTCCTCGCGGTACGAACGCGGCGGTGGGTAGAAGCCACCCGCCGCCACCAGCCGGTCGATGACGCCGAGATCCTCGAAGATCTCCTGCGTGCGGGGCTGGATGCCCTTGCCGCGCGAGCCGGCGAAGGGGTGTTCGAGCTTCTCGACCAAGCGGAACGACAGGTTGCGGCGCGCCAGCTCGAGGGCCAGGGTCAGGCCGGCAGCGCCGGCCCCGACGATCAGGACGTCGTGGGTGATGGAGGTCATCGAGAATCCTTTGATGTGGAGCGTGTCCGGCCGGGACGCCATGCAATGCATGCACTGTGCACATATTAGGATTTTTAGGACTTGAGTGCAACATGCACTCGATCCCTTCCAACACCCTCAGCATTTCGCCCGCTTCAAATCAGCCCGAAGCTGATTTCCCCGCGCCCGCCTCGCTGGTCTGATCCACATCACGCCAGCCCGACAGCCAGCAGTACCGCCCAGGGCGGCACCCACCCCAGGGAGCCACCCATGCACATCACCCGTCAACTGCTCGCCGCCGCCACGCTCGCGGCCACCACCGTCGGCCCGACCCACGCCCAGGTGCCGACCCAAGTGCAGGCCTTCCCCGCCAACCTGCAATACACCAACGCCGCCTGCTCGGTATCCCCCAAGGAGCTGGGCAACTGGTTCGTCTCCGGCCGCGTCAGCAAGGGCGGCTCCGTCACCTTCGCCAACAGCCTCGCCTTCCCGGCGCAGAACACCACCTGCGACTTCTACAAGTGGGCGCACCAGATGTTCCTGTGGATCTCGTCGCCGGCGGCGGGTGGCATCGTGCTCGAGTCGCCGGTCTTCTTCGACATCAACTTCGACGCCCAGGGCGGCCACTACATCCCCAACACCGCCGGCGTCGCGCGCCACAGCTTCGCGGTGCGCGGCACCAAGACGCAAAGCATCCAGCCCGGCGGCCAGGCCGGCGGCGGCGACACGGTGCTGTCGATGAACGGCTCGCTGGTCTATTTCGGCGTGCACGCCAACGACGTCTACGCCTGGTTCAACACCGCGGTGTCGAACAAGGTGATCCCCACCACCGCGCCCTTCCCCAACACGCCCGCGGAGCTCGCCCCGGTGGTGAGCTATGCCGCAAGCCAGGGCAGCTCGCTGCCCGATGCCAACGCGCTCGGGCTGGAGCTGAAGACGGCCTGGGTCGATGCCGCCACCGTCCCCAACGCGGCCGACTACGTCACCATCGACGCAACGGTACCCAACTACGTGAAGACGAGCACCACGCAGTGGACGATCAGCAAGCAATCGCCCACGGTCGCGAAGACGCTGGCCCTGGTGGGCATCCACATCGTCGGTGCGGTGCAGGGCCACCCCGAGATGGTGTGGGCCACCTTCGAGCACCGCAACAATGCGCCCAACAATTCGTTCTTCTTCAACACCCTGTCCGGCACCACCGTGCAGGTGCCCTACAACTCGACCGGCAGCTGGTCCTTCATGGCCAGCGGCGGCGCGCAGAGCGGCGCCCTCGTGCCGCAAATGACGATCGACCCCACCACCGGCAACGTCGTCGCGACCAGCGGCAACACGATCCGGCAGAACAACGTCTACCGCGTCAACCCGTGGGGCAATGCGCCCACCGCCACCTCGGCCGTCAA
>NZ_JBFUGW010000376.1:0-4823 GCF_056402735.1 Rhizobacter sp. P3_C12 | reverse complement strand
ATACCAACTCGTCGATATTCGCACCGAAGAAGAGCGAGCTACAGGTCATATTCCCAGCATATCGATCCCATCGCACGAGTTGGATGATCGCGTCCTCGAGCTCGATACTAGCGTTCCGATTATTCTCTATTGTCAATCTGGAATAAGGAGCTACGGTGCTGTTCTGAGATTCCTTTCTATGGGTTTTCGGGTGAAGAGCCTGCAAGGGGGTTATACAAACTTTGGCATATTCATCCGAGGCACCCAGCCCGCCRCCACGAGCGCCCAGATTACGCCCGGCGTTGCTTAAGGGAGGAACCAGCGATGTGGACAGTAGTCGAAAGAATTGAGTCTCTTAGGCAATGGGCGCTACCAGATGAAGTCTTTTTCGCCTCGGGTGCATGTCACATGCTTGCATCCGCGGCCTGCGAAGTTAGGCGCGACTGGTCTCCATATCTGATTCTTCCTTGTATCGAATATCTCAGCACAGGCATGCATGTCTACATCTCGGACGGAGTCTCGGCATTCGACTGGCGAGGAGACACGAGTCTCGCATCACTGCTCCACTTCCACGAGGAAAGCTGCCGCGCCTCTATACCGAGCTGGCATTACACGACCGTCAAGTTGACTGATAATCCCGCCGAATTCCCTTTTTGCAGGAAGTATCTCCATCGACATTTCTTTCAATTCGCGGATGACCCGCTAGCGCGAGCTCGGAACTACATTGCCAAGAAGAATTTCTTGTTGATCGAAAATTATTAATTGGAGTGATGAATGAGTTGGGCTGGAGGGGCCTCAAGGGGTAGCAAACGTAGGCCACGCCCGATATCTTCGTGCAGTTTGGCAATGCGTTCTGCAGGGAGAGTTCGTAACAGATCAAGCGGGAGATAGCCGTGGCCTCGCCCCAAGAGAACGCCATAGAGAGTCGCAATATTTATGCAGCGACATTGCACTTCGAATTTATTTGTTTTTATCTCAAGCGTCTCAATACTGAAGCTTTCTTCACTATGCTCGGCCTTGCAACCATCGATGCTCGCCGCTCTTGCCAATATAGCAACCAAATTGTGCGGGTATTGAAATACATACGATTGCTCGGGCCCCTTGATTTCGATGGCGGCACCCGGAGGCAGCAATTTAACACCCGTATACGTCATTTTTTCACTTCCATCCACTTGCCCAATTCGGTCGAATACATTAAGCCCAATCGCGGATTGGCCAATATTTATGATGACTTCCACTGAGTTTGGAATTCTTGCATATTGGCCAAATTTCGGAGCGCTAAAATTTATACCAACCAAACTGTAAATCTGTCCGTCCTCTTCGTTGAGTCGCTGCTCGCCTTGGGATGTTTCGACACTGTTCGATGGTCCCTCTAGTGATCGTTGCAGAGCATGATTCAGTGCTTTCGCCAATCCATTGAGTCTATGCTTAGGTGAAGCCATCATTTCTTCCGAATTTGGCATTTGAAATCGTTCTCCTATTATCCACCAGTTCTTAGCATTCGAAATTCAGGGGGAAAATCGTCATGTTCAAGAGTGAGCCATCCGGAGCCAAGAGTACATCTGCCACTAGGCTCATTGTTGTAGACAACTTCTACACCAATCCGAACGCTATCAGGGAACTCGCCCTGCGAGCAGAGTATTTTTCCGAAGATCAATGTGAAACGTTGAGCGGGCAAGAGTCGATCCGCGGCTTTCATTCAACGCAGTTGATGGAGCGGCTCAGCTCCTTGGTCGGCACCGCAATTTCAGTTGACGGAGATAATAATGCGTTTGGTCGTTTCCGCTACTCCACGCAAAGTCAGAGGCGAACCACAAAAATACATTTCGACAATACCGACTGGACTGGCGTCATATATCTCACACCGGAAGAGGTAGCTGAAGGCGGAACGATCTTTTGTCGCCACAAGGAAACAGGCTTGTCAGGCGTACCCACGAAACCTCAGCTGATGGAGCTTGGATTCACTTCGTTGGAGGACTTCGACCGAGAGATCGTTATGCGGGACTCACATGATGATGAGAAATGGGAAATCGATCTTTCTGTGCGAGCGAAGTTCAATCGCTTGGTCTTGTTTCGCGGAAGTGAGATGTTTCACGGTGCTGCGTCTTTTTTCGGAACGGCCCCAGAGAATGCACGGCTAACCCAAGTATTTTTTTTCAACGAGATTCATGCATCCTCGTAACATCGCGGAATGACTCTGCTCGAGTCGAAATGCATGGGCCAGTATGTGTCCGGCCGTCCCATCTTAAGGTAGACCAATGATTGAGGTGGACGCCATCGCAGGACGCAATCACAGACACGATGCGCGCTAGGCGCCGCACTCGGCGGCGCAGTCTGCCGGCCAGTTGATCGACACGCTTTTCACACCACGCTTGAGCTCGATGCGGATGTCGGGCCTCGGTTCAGGTTCGCAGATCGGCATCGCCGCCCGTGGCATCGGCAGCTCGATGAATGCAGCCGGCACTGCGCCTGCCGCAACCTGCGAGTCTCTACGCCACTTGTGCACGAGGTTGGCGTTCAGCCCATGCGCCATCGCAACCTACGCCACCGATGCGCCCGGTGCGGCACATGCCTCGAGCACCGAGCCTTCAGATCAGCGTCAGGGCGTCTGCGTGCAGTAGGTTTGGTGTCTGGCATGGTGTCCACCTCAATCCTTGGTGGACACCATCCTTGCCGCCGAACACTCTCGCTTCAAGATGGGATTGCCGGACGCATACGATCTGAAGGCCCGCGTGCTCGGTGCATGTGCTGCATCTGCCGCATCGGCCGCCCACGTAGTGATGGCGCATCGGCTGAATCCCATCCACCGATCCGCGCGCTGAGTTCCGTCGTAGCTGATCCCCCTGGGGCCGACAGACGTTGCAGGCGCCAGATCGACATTGCGCTGGCAGGCCATCGGTTGCGGGCTAGGGGTGCAAGGCGCAATACGGACGCGGAGTACACGCCATCCTTATCGCGCCCTTCCCTATGGCGATCGCCTCAGACAGAATCGACGCAGCCACGACAAGAATCGGCTCTTCGGACAGACATGGGAGACAAAGTTGGCTTTCGTAGACGGCAAGGTGCGCATCGAGCGCATGCGAAGGAAACTTGCGAGCATCGCAACAAGGTATTCCCTCGTCGACCTGGAATGGATCCTCCTATTGCTGGTCGGCTCGCACCGGATCAAGCAAGAGGCGAAACACATCGTTCCCAAGCATCACGTTGAGGTCTGCAGGACCATCGAGGCTGTCCTCTATCCATCCTCGGATACGGCCGTCTTCAGGACGGCGTGGAGCGAGCTTCTCGACACGCTTGACTCTCTGCTCCAGATCGGCCGGCCGAACCTGCCGATGCCTGGGGCTTCCGATGAAATGCAGTCGATGATCGACGTGGCGCGATCAGAACTGGAGGGCGCGTCAGTCGAAACGGCATTGTGGATCTTCGACGACGTCTTCTACCGCCTCGCGAACCAATGGAAGCCAACCGACAGGCGGCACCACGAATTCGTTGCCGCGCTGGCGATGCCTTGGATCGGTGCTGAGGAGAGGGCGTTTGAACTCTATGGGACCTCAGGCGAACTCTTCTCAAACTGGAGGCAGCCTCCGGCTGAGTCCGTGTGGTTGGCGAGCGTCGCGCAGTTCGATGGAATCGAGCGCGGATTCGCCTACGCCATGAGGCTGCTGATCCGCCGTGTGCGTGCGATCCAGAATATTGGCCCTGAACCTTGGCAAAGTGCCCCTTTCCTCCTCATCGACCAGGTGTCCGCGACCAAAGCGGTCCACAGTTGGCGCGCGGGCGATCCCGGCCACGCCCCCGCTGACAGCGGCGCGGCGAGTTTGCTGGTACAGGCCGCCTTGTCCAACTCAGACGCCGTAGTGCTTGCAATCGTGGGACGGCAAGACCGCTTTGGTCCGGCCCGTTACAAGCGGGCAAGGGAAGTGCTCGTCCAAGGGGGTAGCCTCGCGGCGGTCATCGACTTCGATAGCTTCGCTCCCTCGGGGCGCCGCGTGGCGCTGAGCGCCTGGCTGACGATGGGCAGGCACTTCCGCAAGCCGAATAGTGTTCTGTTCGTGGATGCGCGTCATCTGCTGCAGGACAGGTCCTTGGCGGAAGGCGAGCAGGTTCTCCGACTGGCGAGCCACTTCGCACGTCACTGGAGCAGGGGATTTGACTTGCTCGACATGGAGCCAGCACTGGCAGATGCCCCATTGAGACTGAACCGCTACTTCGGCAGAACGTTCGAGTCGGGGTATCACGACGTGCCTGGCTTTTGTCGCGCGGTCGAACCCGCTGAGATGGCGGCCAAAGATTGGGCACTGAGAGCAGAGGTCTACGTTGGAGAACCCAATGCACCGGAATGGAAATTGGGACTGGATACTGGGCCCATATGGCGCGCGCTCAGCGCCAACTCACCAGCGCTCTGCATGTACCTCATCGGCAACAACGGCTCGGGCAAGAGCCGTGCGCTTCGGGAGCTTTCGATCGCTCTTGCAGACAGTAACCAGGTATCGCTCGGCCTCGCGTTCGGCACAACCGATCGGTTCACCTTCGCGCCCAGGGAAGCGCTGGGAGGCCACTTCATCTATCTGGGAGCGCGCACGTCGGCAACCGGCATCAGCGTCAAAGTCGCCATGGCACGACTCGGCGACCAGGTCCGGAAGATCCACTCCGAGCCCCGTCGGCTGCAAGCTTTCGAGCAGGCCATCGGCCGTTTCGACTTCTCCGATCAGCAGTACTTCTTGCCACTCGGCCTGCGTACGAGAAGCGACATCACGCCGGACGTGCTGGGAGACGTTCATCCGCTGACGACCGATGCCGAACAGAACAGAGCCCTCTTCGAGGGCCTCCCGGAAGGGCGCCAC
>NZ_JBFUGW010000375.1:0-4920 GCF_056402735.1 Rhizobacter sp. P3_C12 | reverse complement strand
CGCTATGGCAGTGGCGGCCTGGCGCTGGATGGCAACCAGGGCAGCTACGTGACCGCCCCGAGCGCGGCGCTGGACCTGGGCGCGAATGACTTCACCGTGGAAGCCTGGGTGCGGCTGAACGCCTACGGCAACTTCGCGACGCTGCTGAGCAACTACGGCAACGGTGGGGCGCGGGGCTTCGACATCCTGACCGGCCCCAACGGCTCGGTGGCCACGCGCTGGTCGCAGGATGGGTCGAGCGATGCCGGCAGCCTCTGGCATGCGAACCAGATCCCGCTGAACACCTGGGCCCACGTCGCGGTGGTGCGCCAGGGCACGGCGCTGCGTATCTTCCTGAACGGTGTGCCGAGCGCGCCGGTGGCGATCAACGGGGCGATCTACCCATCGAGCACGCCGGTGAACATCGGCCGCACGCCGGACACGGGCCAGGGCGTGTGGTACCTGAACGGCGCGGTCGACGAGGTGCGCATCACCCAGGGCGTGGCGCGCTACACCGCGGCCTTCACGCCGCCGGCGGCMGGCCTGCCGGGCAAGCCGGTGACGCCGGCGGTGCCGTCGCTGTTCAAYACCGCGGTGGCGAACGAGGTCCAGAGCTGGACCTATGACGCGGACGGCCGGGTGCTCACGGCCAAGGGCTCGCGCAGCGACGCCAACGACACGACGGTCASCAGCTACCACCTCGACACCAACGAGGACCACACCCGGGGCGATCTGAAGAGCATCACGCTGCCGACCGGCGAGACGACCACCTTCACGAAGTACGCSAGGTCCGGCCAGGTGCTGCRGAGCACCGGCCCGACCGGYGTCRTSACGACCTACACCTACGACCTGCGCCAGCGCATGCTGAGCCGCACGGTGGGCGTGCAGACGACGGSCTACGCGTACGACGCCGCCGGCCAGCTCACGAAGGTGACGCTGCCCGACGRCAGCTGGGTGGGCTACGAGTACGACGACGCCCGCCGGGTGGTGGCGGTGRCGGACAAGAGGGGCAACCGCATCGAGTAYGTGCTGGACAACGCCGGCAACCGRGTCGACCAGCGGGTGAARGAYCCRSYSGGCGAGTTGCAGCAGAGCCTGAACGCGTTGATGGATGYGCTCGGRCGTGTGCAGCAGGCCGGCGTGACGGATGTGGCGCCGGCAACACARGCCTTCCCGCCGYTGCCGGCCTCACCACTGCCSCTGGAGCGCTACGAGCACGACGCGCAGGGCAACCGCACGAAGATCACGCAAGGCGCGGGCACGCTGAACCTGCAGACGCGGCTGACGTATGACGCGCTGGAGCGGGTGAAGGACACGACCGACCCGAAGAATGGCACGACGCGCTTCGAGTACGACGGCGGGGACCGCACGACCCAGGTGACCGACCCGAGGAACCTCGCGACGCAGTACCCGCGCAACGGCCTGGGTGATGCGACGCAGGTGATCAGCCCGGACACCGGCAATGAGAGCCTGACCTACGACGCGGCCCGCAACCTGAAGACCCGCACCGACAGCCGGGGCGTGCTGACGACCTACGACTACGACGCGAGTGATCGGCTGACGGGAGCTACCTACACGCAGGCCGGCCAGCCGAGCGAGACGGTGACGCTCGCCTACAGCCAGACCGGCGCGGGCTTCAGCTACGGCGCGGGCAAGCTCACCAGCAGCAGCTACCCGGGTGGCTCGGCGCAGTACGGCTACGACGACCAGGGCGCGGTGGTCAGCGACGTGCAGCGCGTCGAGGCCAGCACCGGCAGCAACGTCGCGCAACTGACGCACACCGTGGCCTACGGCTACACGCTGGGCAACCTGAGCGGCATCAGCTACCCGTCGAGCCGGCAGCTGGGCCTGACCTGGGTGGACGGCGAGGTCACCGRCATCACGCTGGGCGGCGCGCCGCTGATCACGCAGATCGAGTGGACGCCGTTCGCTGGCACGGTGAAGCGCTGGCAGTGGGCCATGGCCGATGGAGCCAAGTCGAACGAGCGCTACTTCGACCTGGCGGGCCGGGCGATCCGCTACCCGCTGGGCGAGGCGCTGCGAGACCTGCGCTACGACGAGGCGAGCCGCATCGTGAGCTTCACGCACCTGAGTGCGGACGGCACGGCGCAGCCGGCGCTGGACCAGGCGTTCGGCTACGACGAGAACAGCCGGCTGACCGGCATCACGACGAACGCGGCGAGCTGGGCGATCCACTACGACGCGAACGGCAACCGCACGGGCATGAGCCTGAACGGCAGCCCGAGCGCGTACAGCGTGGAGACGACGAGCAACCGCACGACGAGCATCACGAGCCCGGCCAGAACCCTCGTGTTCGACAACGCCGGCAACACGCTCAGCGACAGCGCGGCCGATGGCTCGGGCTACACGGCGACGTACAACCTGCGCGGGCAGCTCGCGACGATCACCAAGGCCGGCGTGACGACGCGCTACACCTACAACGCGGCCGGGCAGCGCGTGCGCAAGGTGAGCAGCACCGGGCCGCAAAGCACGGTGGTCTTCGTGTACGACCAGGCGGGCCATCTGCTGGGCGAGTACGACCAGAACGGCGCCGCGTTGCGGGAATACGTGTGGCTGCGCGACACGCCGATGGCGATGTTCACGCCCGACCCGGCGAACCCATCAGGCGAGCCGCTGGTGTACTTCATCCACAGCGATCACCTGAACACACCGCGCGTGGTGGTGGACCGCCAGAACCGGGTGCGCTGGCGCTGGCTGGCSGAGCCCTTCGGSACGAGCGCGCCGGAGACCAACCCGAGCGGGCTGGGGGCCTTTACGCAGAACCTGAGGTTCCCGGGGCAGTATGCGGATGCGGAGAGTGGGCTGTTCTACAACTACCACCGGTACTACAACGCGGCGGGTGGGCAGTACACGCAGAGTGATCCGATTGGACTGGCTGGTGGCGTTAATACATATCAATATGTTGCCGGAAATCCGAATTCGTATACGGATCCCCAGGGACTATTGCTGCCGATGGCTGTGTACTTGGTTGCCGCTTGGGTTGGAGAGGCGATAACCGCGACTACGGCGACAGTAGCTGTAGCGTCGGCGACATACTTGATTGCAAGTGGAGCAGAAAAGCCAGTTGCGGCCCCGAGTACCAGCCCCGCCCCCAGTAATCCGGAACTCCAGCGTGGAATAGAAAGCACCGCAAACTATTGGCAATATAAAAATGCTTGTAGTGACACGAGTGATATCAACTTCGAGCGTACACTGGAGCAAGCAAATGCTGGGTGGGCAAAGCCCGACAAATGCGAAGTTGCCAAGCGTCTGTTGGATCGTGTAAAACAGTGCAAGGCGCTGCGAGAGGCCAACACTAAAAAGTGGCATGGCGGCACGGATACCAAGCACGACCCTCAGACTCATGATGACATTGATCGAAGACTTCGCAATGCCGACGACCTCGTCAGACGTTACTGCAAAGATACCTGCCAATGACTGACAGAATCGCACTTGCCGCTCGCATCGAGATGGCATTTCCGGTCGGAGAATTTTCTCCAATCGAATCTATGCTTCGGCATGGTGAGGAGTGTTCCGATTGCTCCTTGCTTGCCGCCGAGCTAGAGCAGTGGGGGCGCGTGCCTATCACTCGCGCAGGGTTGGCGACCATGGCGAGGATACAGCAACACCTTGCGCCGAAGGGCTGGAGGTGGTTTATTTCGAAATTTCTGCGTGATGTTGTCGCGGACGAAAACTTGTCAAACCGCATCGAGATCGAGTCCTTGATTTATTTCCTATCACCATCGATCACTGCCGCTGACGCGGTGCGAGTGGTACTTGGCGAACTGACCGACCGACAGTTGGAAGTACTGCTGGATTTTCAAGGTTGGCTTGCAATGAATGACTTCTGGCAAGACTATTTAGGGCGGGATATAGAGGCGGCGGTGAAATTTGTAAATGAATTTGTGGCCGAGCGGCACTAGCATAAAGTATCATTTTTGATGCGTCGATTGCATGGTAATAGCGGGTGGCCTGGAAAATATCGCCAAAACGACGCAGCTTCGAACTTGCAATGCCAATCTTGGCGGTCTCAAGTCTGAAGTGCAACACCTTGCCAACAGGTAAGGTCAGCGAATGCACAAGACGAGATACCAACAATTGCAGCAGCATTGCGAGCCTGCGGCAGCAAGGGTTTGGAGTGAGGGCCATAGCCCGCGCAATCGACCGCTCGGTACCCACTGGGCAACCTGCGCGGCATCAGCTACCCATCGAACCGGCAGCTCGGCCTGACCTGGGTGGATGGCGAGGTCATCGAGATCACCTTGGGCGGCACGCCGCTGATCACGCAGATCGAGTGGACGCCGTTCGCCGGCACGGTCAAGCGCTGGGGCTGGGCGATGGCGAGCGGCACGAAGGTGAACGAGCGCCACTTCGACCTGGCGGGCCGGGCGATCCGCTACCCGCTGGGCGAGGCGCTGCGGGATGTGCGCTACGACGAGGCGAGCCGCCTCGTGAGCTTCACGCACCTGAGCGCGGACGGCACGGCGCAGCCGGCGCTGGACCAGGTGTTCGGCTACGACGAGAACAGCCGGCTGACCGGCATCACGACGAACGCGGCGAGCTGGGCGATCCACTACGACGCGAACGGCAACCGCACCGGCCTGAGCCTGAACGGCAGCCCGAGTGCGTACAGCGTGGAGCCAACGAGCAACCGCACCACGAGCATCACGAACCCGGCGCGCAGCCTCGTGTTCGACAACGCGGGCAACACGCTCAGCGACAGCGCAGCCGATGGCTCGGGCTACACGGCGACGTACAACCTGCGCGGCCAGCTCGCGACGATCACCAAGGCCGGCGTGACGACGCGCTACACCTACAACGCGGCCGGGCAGCGCGTGCGCAAGGTGAGCAGCACCGGGCCGCAAAGCACGGTGGTCTTCGTGTACGACCAGGCGGGCCATCTGCTGGGCGAGTACGACCAGAACGGGGCCGCGCTGCGGG
>NZ_JBFUGW010000374.1:0-4930 GCF_056402735.1 Rhizobacter sp. P3_C12 | reverse complement strand
GGCCGGTACGCGACCGAGCGCCCGCCCATCGCCGCGCCGCCGCGGCGCGCGAGCCGCCGCTCGACGGCGAAGCTCAGCAGCGCCGGCAGCAGCAGGATCAGCCCGATCACCGCGCCCTTGCCGAAATCCTGCTGCCCGATCACCTGCTTGTAGGCCTCCAGCGCCAGCACCTGGGTCTGGCCGCCGATGACCTTCGGCACGCCGAAATCGGTGACCACCAGCGTGAACACCACCATGCCGGCCGACGCGAGGCCGTAGCGCGCGTTCGGCAGCGTGATCGTCAGGAAGCGCCGCAGCCGGCCGGCGCCCAGCGATTCGGCCGCCTCGTACAGCCGCGCGTCGGCCACCGCGAGCGCGGTCGCCAGCACCAGCAGCGCATGCGGGAAGGTGTAGAACACCTCGCCCATCACGATGCCGATCGGGCCGTAGATCGACGCGCCGCCGAGCCACGACTTCAGCAGCCCCTGGTTGCCGAACAGGTAGACCAGCGAGATCGCCGGCATCAGCGACGGCGCGAGCAGCGGCGACAGCGCGATCAGCCGCCACACCGGCCGGCCCCACAGCCGGGAGCGTGTCAGCGCGAACGCGAAGGCCAGTGCGAGCGGCAGCACGATCGCGGTGGTGGCGAGCGCGATCAGCACGCTGTTCGACAACGCGCTGCGCAGCCGCGCCTCGCCGAGCAGGGCGTTCAGCTGCGCGAGGCCGGTGAAGCTGCCATCGCGCGCCTGCACCGCCTTCACGAGGATGGCCGCCAGCGGCCCGGCCAGGAACAGCAGGAACACGCCGGCCAGCAGCCACACCAGCAGGGCCGCCACATGCTCGTCGGCGCTGCGCCGCAGGCGCGGGCGCGGGCCGCTCCAGGCCAGGGTGCTCACGGCGTTGCGTTCTCGAACAGCCGCAGCCGCTCGGCCTGCAGCGTCACCGGCACGCGCTGGCCGGGCACCAGCGCATTGAAGCCGGCGTCGTTCGGGCCCACGTCGGCGAGGATCTCGATCTCGCGCGCGGCACACAGCGACAGCGTGGCGCGGCGCAGGCCGCCCATGAAGTCGACGCGGTCGACGCTGGCCATCAGCGTGTTCGCGCCGGGCGTCCAGTGCGGTTGCACGCGCACGTCCTCGGGCCGGCAGAACAGCGTCGCGRCCGACAAGCCCGGCGCGATCGTGTCGGCGCACGCGATGCGCACGCCGCCGAGCTGGAACGCGCCCTGCGCGTCGCGCTGCACCGGCAGCCAGTTGGCGCGGCCGACGAAATCGGCGACGAAGCGGCTGGCCGGTTGCCGGTACACCTGCTCGGGCGTGCCGACCTGCTCGATGCGGCCCTGGTTCATCACCGCGATCGTGTCGGCCAGCGCGAGCGCCTCTTCCTGGTCGTGCGTGACCATCACGGTGGTGACGCCGAGCTTGCGCTGCAGGCTGCGCAGTTCGCGGCGCAGGTGCTCGCGCACCTGGGCGTCGAGCGCCGACAGCGGCTCGTCGAGCAACAGCAGGCTGGGCGAGGTGGCGAGCGCGCGGGCCAGCGCGACCCGCTGCTGCTGGCCGCCGGACAGCTGGGCCGGGTAGCGCGCCGCGACGCCGGCCAGCCCGACCAGGTCGAGCAGCTCCTGCACGCGGCGCGCGCGGGCGGCGCGATCGGTGCGCAGGCCGTAGCCGATGTTGGCCGCGACATCGAGGTTCGGGAACAGCGCGTACGACTGGAACACGATGCCGTAGTGGCGCGCGGCGGGCGGCAGCCGGCCGATGTCGCGCCCGTCGAGCCACAGCGTGCCGGCATCCTGCGGCTCCAGCCCGGCGAGGATGCGCAGCAGCGTCGTCTTGCCGCAGCCCGAAGGCCCGAGCAGGCAGACGAACTCGCCGCGGCGCACCGCGAGGTCGATCCCGCCGAGCGCGGTGAAGCGGCCGAAGCGCTTGGCGATGCCGTCGAGGCGCAGCCAGCCGGCACCGGTGTCGAGGGCTGCCGCGGGGCCGGCCGCGGCGAGCAGCGCGCCGGCGTGGAAGGCCTGCGGCTTCATGCGCGCTGCCCCAGCAGCGCCGTGACGCGCGGCAGGAAATGCGCGATCGGCGGTGTCTCGAGCCCCACCACCTTGGCGGCGTCGTCATGGCGGCGCAGCCGGATCGCGCGCTCGGCCTGGCGGTGGCTCTCGAACGCCGCGACCGCGCGCGGGCTCATCGCGCCGCCCTGCAGCGCGAGGCTGTGGCGCGACGCCTCGGACAACGCGTCCGCATAGCCCGCCTCGACCGCGCACAGGTAGCGCTTGGCCTCCACGTGCAGCCCGATCGGCTCGACCACGTCGGCCGGCAGCCAGGGCCGCAGGAAGGGCAGCACGCGGTGCTGGTGCAGGTCGTCGATGCCGCGCGCGAGCGCGTCGTCGCGCTGCGCGYTCAGCAGGTGGCCGAGGTCGTGCAACAGGCAGGCGACGACGAGCGCATCGTCGCCGCCCTGCTGCTCGGCCGCCCAGGCGCACTGCAGCGCATGCTCCGCCTGGCTGATGGCTTCGCCGCCATAGAGCGACGAGCCTTCGCGGGCGAACAGCGCCTCGATCGCGGCGGCGGTCAGCACGCGCGGGTCCCTGTCACTTCTTCGGTTCGGACTTGCCGTCGTAGCGGCGCGTCCATTCGGCGAGGATGCGTTCGCGGTTGGCGGCCGACCATTTCAGGTCCTGCTTGATCAGCAGCTGCTCGTAGTTGGCCGGGATCAGCGGGTTCGGCTTCGCGACGCCGGGGTAGGCGACGATCGCGAAATTCTTCTCGTACAGCTCGTTGGCGCCCTTCGAGGCCGACCAGTCGGCGAGCTTGCGTGCGGCCTCGAGGTTCTTCGTGCCCTGCATCACCGCGGTGGCCTCGACGTCCCAGCCCAGGCCGTCCTGCGGGAACACCAGGTCGATCGGCGCGCCTTCCTCCTTCAGCTTCGCGGCGCGGTACTCGAACGCGATGCCGATCGGGAACTCGCCGGCCGCTGCCTGCTTGCAGGGCTTGGAGCCGGAGTGGGTGTACTGCGCGATGTTGTCGTGCAGCCGGTCCATGTAGGCCCAGCCGTCCTTCTCGCCGTACATCTTGAGCCAGGCCGTCACGTCGAAGTAGCCGGTGCCGCTGGAGGCCGGGTTGGGCATCACGACCTTGCCGCGGTACTCGGGTTTCAGCAGGTCCTTCCAGGTCTCGGGCTTCTTCAGGCCGATCTTGGCGGCCTCGACGGTGTTGAAGCAGATCGCCGCGCCCCACACGTCCATGCCGACCCAGCTCGGCACCCTGGCATCGTCGACGTAGACCTTGCTGAGCTTGTCGACGCCCTTCGGCGCGTAGGGCTGCAGCATGCCTTCCTTCTCGAGCACCAGCAGCGAGCTGGCGGCGACGCCCATCACCACGTCGGCCTGCGGCGCGGCCTTCTCGGCCAGCAGCCGGGCGGTGATGATGCCGGTGGAGTCGCGCACCCACTTGATCTTCACGCCGGGATTGTCGGCCTCGAACTGCGCCTGGTAGGCCTTGATCTGGTCGGCCTCGAGCGCGGTGTAGACAGTCAGCGTGGTGTCGGCATGGGCGAGGCCTGCGGCGAGCAGGGCCAGCGCGGCCAGCGGTGAAGCGATGCGGCGAGCGTGCATGGGAACTCCGGGGGTGGACAACCGGAGCGACTGTAGGAACGCGACATGACGTCGTCGTGACGTCTAGATGACCGCGGCGCGGCAGGTGCTTCAGCCCGGCCGTGCGAGCAGCGCCGTCACGATCGCCCGCGTGTACCGGCTCGCGACCTCCGCGATGAAGCGGTTGAAGTCGACATGCGCCGCATCGTCGGCCCGGTCGGAGATCGTGCGCAACACCGCGAACGGCACGCCGAAGTCGTGGCACACCTGCGCGACGGCGGCGCCCTCCATCTCGACCGCCAGCGCGTCCGGCAGGCTCGCCTGCAGCAGCCGGCTCTCGCCCGCGCTGCTGACGAAGCGGTCGCCGCTGAGGATCAGGCCGCGCCGCAGCTGCGGATCGCGCACCCCGAAATCATCCAGGTGGGCGCGCAGAGGGGCCAGCACCGATGCGGCCGCCGCCTGCACCTCGGCCGACAGCGCCGCATCCGCCGCGAAGCGCGACAGCCCGTACAGCGGCACCTCGTGGCGCGGGAACAGCGGCGAGGCATCCATGTCGTGCTGCAGCAGCGTGTCGGCCACCACGATGTCGCCGACCTGCGCCGGGCCGAGGCCGCCGGCCACGCCGGTGAACAGCACGCGCTCGACGCCGAACTCGGCC
Organism: Rhizobacter sp. P3_C12; assembly: GCF_056402735.1. Taxonomy (NCBI): domain Bacteria; kingdom Pseudomonadati; phylum Pseudomonadota; class Betaproteobacteria; order Burkholderiales; family Sphaerotilaceae; genus Rhizobacter; species Rhizobacter sp. P3_C12. Next base: position 701 of record NZ_JBFUGW010000374.1, on the reverse strand, counting down.
AGCAGCAGCGTCACCGTCGTGGCGGCGGCCACCTTGCCGATGCGCGACAGCACCAGCACCGCGTCGTGCGCGCCGAGCCGGCCGCTCCAGAACTCGCGCCCGGCACGCTGCACGCAGCGCGCGCCGGACAACGCCTGCTGCAAGCCGTGCAGCTCCTGCGCCATGGCGCTGACGATCGCGATGCGTGACATCTTCACATGATGCCTGCCCGGCCTGTTACACGGCGTGCCGGACATGGCGTAACCTCCGTCGCCATTGCGCTCACTGGGAAGAGCAGTTGAACCACTCATGAGGCACACGCATTGACGTTTTCATCTTTCAATCGCCGCTTCGCGCCCTGGCTGTGCGGTGCCGCCCTCGGGTGGTCGGCGGCAGCGTCGGCCCAGTCGCCGGCCTGCGATCAGTTCAAGGAGGCGGTCTCCACGCGCATCCCGCCCGAGGTGCGCGGCGCGCTGGAGACGGTACCGGCCGCGACGCCGGTGCCGCCGGGTGCCAAGGTGGTCGGCACCTGCGACGGCGGCGCGTTCAAGATCCTGCACTACCGCCGCGGGTTGACGCCGCAGGGGGCGACTGCGGCCAGCGCACCCGGTGTGACGAACTCGACAAGCCCGGCCAGTCCGGCCAGCGCGGCGAGTGCCGTGGCCGTGGCGCCGCGGGTGGCGGGGCGTGCGTCGGCGCCGGCCGCGGCGGCATCCCGGCCC
>NZ_JBFUGW010000373.1:0-4942 GCF_056402735.1 Rhizobacter sp. P3_C12 | reverse complement strand
GGACTGGCCGCGCCGAGGCCCACGAGGAGCCGGCCGGGCTTGCCGAGGGCTGTCGTGATCGAAGGAGGCGGTGCGGGTGCAGGTGCGGGTGCGGGTGCGGGTGCAGGTGCAGGTGCAGGTGCAGGTGCAGGTGCAGGTGCAGGTGCAGGTGCAGGTGCAGGTGCAGGTGCCGGCGCAGGAGCAGGAGCAGGAGCAGGAGCAGGAGCAGGAGCAGAGCCAACGGGTGGCGCTGGGGTGCTTGAGTCTTTGCCGCCCCCGCAGGCTGATAGCACCAGTGCGCACAGCAGTGCGCTTGTTGCAGTGGCACGTGTCGGGCGTTGGCTTGGCATCATCGTGAAGTTCCTATTGCGTCAAAGTGCGGTGCGTACACGTCGTTCGACGTGCCACGCTCTCAATTACCGGCGCGATTGTGTGGAGCGCGACATGGGCGCGAATGATGAAACTGTGACGACCGACGAAAGCCACGTGCAGCGTTGGTGCGGCGAGACGCCATGCAACAGGATGCAAATTCACCCCGAATCGATTGACTGAAGCAGCCGGCATGGCAACCGTACCGGCGCTCGGCGGCGAACTCCAAACTGCTGGACGAGCACAGCGCCCGACCGCCTTGTCCATCGCCAGGATCGGTGTCCGAACTTGCCGGCCGATCAAGGCGTGGACGTGCTCGTCGAGTGCGCGCTGTCCAGCGCGCCGCGGCCGGCCTCGATGCGCGCTTTGAGGTCCGCCGCCAGGTAGTGGTCGGGATCCTGGTCGAGGACCACGTCCAGCACATGCAGTGCTTCGCTCCGACGGTGTTCTTCGGCGGCGCGCGATGCGAGGTCGAACATCCGCGCCATCCACTCACTCTCGTCCACGGCTTGAGCGTTCCCCTCCGCGACGCCAACATGCAGCTGAAGCAGCCGTGCGGCCAGCCGCCGGCCGAGTGCCGTCGGCGACCGGTCGTGCATGCTCCCTTCGATCCGAGACGCGGGCGACAGCAACACGTACTCCAGCGTCAAGGTTTCCAAGTGGCGCGCCAGCCGGGCGAAGAGGACGTGCACGCCGGGGCTGCGGGTGCCCATCGCGGCCGCAATGGCCTCTGGCGTCGGGGCCGTGGCAGCATCGACGCCCGCTTGCACCTCAGCGGCGGACATGCGCTTCAGCATCGCGTGCACAGCCAGGGTGTAGCCGAGAACTTCCAGGGGATACGCGAGATCTCGATCCGCGACGCCGGCGCCCAGGTCTCCGCCCGCCAGCGGCACGACAGCCAGCGGATGCTCCCGGATCCCGTGCAAGTCCGACAGGAGCGTCGCGGCGGTGTCGTCTTCGGGGGCTGCACGCGCATCGGCCACCAGCCCGTAGCCTTTGCCGGAGACGGTCTTGATCCGCACCGCGTGCGTCTTGCTCCGTCGCATCACCTGGCGAATCCTGGCGATCGCCTGCGCAACCACTTCCGGCGACGCGGCTGCCTGGCGCCACACGGTGTCGAGGAGTTCGTCTTGCGTCACCAGGCGATGACGATTGCGGTACAGGTGCAAGAGCACGTCGAACGGCTTTGGCGCGAGTGTCTGGCGCCGCCCATCGACCCACAATTCCCGGCGTTCCGCATCGAGCATGCAGTGGGCGAAGCGGTACTCCCGAAGCATCGCGTCGTTGGGCGGCGCCATCGGCAGAGGGGGCTCGCGCTGCGCCTCGCTGGGTGGTGCCGCCGACAGCTCCCGTCCCAGCCGTCGGAACAGGGGCAGTGCAGCCGGCGCGGTTGCGAGCCGTGCAAGCAGCGACCGGGTCTCCGGTTCCTGTTGGCGCCGCCGTGCCAGCAACGCGCGCGGGTAGAGGAGGTTCGCGGTGGTGTTCTCGTCCTGCAGATGGGCTTGCGTGTCTGCGCGGTCCAGTTCGGCCTCTGCAAGTGGAAGGCGCCCGCTGCGCACGAGGGCCTCCACGAGCCAGGGGAACAGGGGCGCCTCGGCCGCGCGGTTGCCGTGGCGACGGCACTCGGCCGCCGCCCGCAAAAAACAGTCGGCCGCCTCGTCGACGCGCCCAGCCGCCATGGCGGCATGACCATGGGCCTGCCAGAGGTAGCCGTTGTTTTGCACCCGGTCCGGCTGGGGCAGCAGGGACAGCAGCTCAGCGGCGGCGTCTGGACGGCCTTGCTGGCGATGGAGCAGGCAGTGGATGTTGACGACGGTGGTCAACAGGATCATGTTGGCCTCGATCGCCAGCGCAGTCGCGGTCGCCTCTTCCGCACACTCTCGCGCCTCGTCCAGCCGGTCCGCGTAAAGCAGTTCGCCCGCGAGATTGAGGCACACGCTTGCAAGCGCTGTCGTGGCATTGAGCCTGCGGGCCGCGTGGGCGAGCTTTCTGTTCCATCGGATGGACTTCTCTGCATGGCCAGACAGTGAGCTCATGATCGCCCGGAGCCACAGCACGTTCAGCAGTCCCCAGTGGCTGCCGATGCCCGTGAAGATCGTCTGGGCCTCGTTCAGACGTGTCGCTACGGAATGGAGCTCGCCGAGGCGGCACTCGACGGATGCCAGCAGCGTCAGGGTGTACCCCTGCCAGTGCGGAGGCATGCAGACGCGGCCCAACACGAGGCCGTGCTCCAGACTCTGCGCCGCGTCGCGCAACCGGCCTCTCGCGTGGTACAGCGTCCCGAAGTACTGCTGCACTTGCGCTTCAAGGCACTGGTCCTGGTTGCGTCTGGCGGCCTCCAGCAGGCGTGCCCCGCAGACCAGGCCATCGTCGCTGCCGCAGATCGCCTGAGTACGCAGAAGTTCCAGATCGAGGCGTGGAAACCCCGGGTCGAGGTGCTGCAGAAGCGCAAGTGCCCGCAGCGCGGCTGGATGCCGGTTCATCGCAGCAGAGTGCTTGGCCCGTGCGAACAACTCGATGGACAGCAGCGAGCAGCCGCTCAACTCGTGGCCGTGGTGCTCGCCGACGCCCAGCAGTGCGTGCCGCAGGGCCTCGATGGCGGGAAGCACGAGCCCTGCGGGAGCAGCGGCGCGGATTGAAATGACGGTCTTCTTGTCGTCGTCATGGACGTGGAGATCGAGCGCGAGTTCGGATCCTGCAAGCGTCAATGAACCGACCACGGCATAGCGCGCGCCGGCCGCGCGCAACATCTGCAGCATCCGTGGGTCTTCCTGCGGCCACGACGTCTCCAGTGAGTGTGCGTCCTGAACCTGGATGCGTCCGTCGATCGACAGGCCGTGCGCGATGCAGGCCACCAGGCCGTGCGCCGCCCACTGCAGGCTCGGGCGCCCGGTGTGATTGCGCAACGGGCCGATGATCAACGAGGGCACACCGTCGCGCAACGAGCCAGGCGTCGCCCGCTCCGGGGACGACGCCGATGCCGATGCCGATGCCGGTGCCGATGGCACGTCGAGCATGTAGCCGACACGCGGGATCGAGCGGATGATCGGCTGCGGCCCGTCGTCTCCGATGGCCAGCCGTGCCGCACGGATCGCCTGGCGCAGCGCGGCTTCGGATACCGCGCCGTCTGGACTCAGCGCGGCCAGCAGTTCCTCCTTCRTCACCACTCGGTGGCGGAAGCGGGCCAGTTTCTCCAGCACGCGCCATGCCCGCGGCTCGACCTTCACCGGTTCTCCGTGGCGGAGCACGCACCGTCCGAGCAGGTCGAGCGAACCGCCGGGCAGTGCGATGAGAAGCTCGCTCATGGCGTCGGCGCGTACCGGCCGCTGCTTCGCGCCGCAGTCGGCAACAGCGCGGCAGATCGGGACGTGGTGAGGGACAGGCGTTGCATCGGCGGCATGCGATCTTGAGCTTCCGCGCCACTGTGGACTCTCGGCCCGCCGGCGCGGCGCGCCGACCTGGGCCTCGGCAGAAGGCGCACAAATGTGAATTGTTGCCTCAAAAAGCGCATCGGTGAACCTTGACGCGCGGTTCGTCACAAGTTAATCAGGAATGCTCGCTGACACTGTGGCGGCCACGCCCATGGACTGGTTTTATGGTCGAGTGCATGTACGCACGCTGCTCGAGAGCAATGACTCGCCATCGACATGAACACCTCACCCAAGGCAGTGGCGATGCCGCTCATGGCGCCGAAACCATCATGGTGGTTTGGGCGAACCTTCACTGCTCCGCGCGGTGCCGGTGCCGGTCGGCGCGCCGACGCAGTTGCTGGACATGGACCCAACGGCGCGCTCCCGACTGCGCCATCTCGCTCTTGTCGAGTCCTCCTGCCACCTGTCGTCCCCCGATGATCCGTTTGCGCGCCTGCCGCCTCGGTCGGCTGAGATTGCCATCCGCCAGCTCGATACGGTGTTGCCGAAGCATCCTGCGTTGCGCGTGCTTTGCCTGCAACTCGAACGACATCTGCAAACGCGCAGAGCTCATGTCATTCGGAAGCTGAGTCGCATTTGGCGTGTCGTGCCCGAGCACCGCTCCATGCGGTTGGTTCGGCCGTTGGCAAACAGGTACGCGAGGATGCGCCGGTGGTGGAGCGGATTCCAGTCCGGCGCGGCGCTCGCGATCAGGGACGGCTCAGCAGCAGCAGGTATTTGCTGTCGACGTCATCCAGCTGCGCCGGGGGCGCCGTGACGCGGATGTAGATCTCCTGCGGGCTGTCGCCACCGGTGTAGGTCACGGACTTGACCGCAGCCGGGGTGGAACTGGCCAAGCTGTTGCCGACCGCATCCGTCAGCGATAGGCCGATGAACTGGTAGCCGTTGGTGCGCATGTCCACCCGAAGGCTGGTCTGAGCTGGCAGGTTGACCCTGTAGTAGTCGCTGTGCGGGAGGGGGAAGGTCCCGCTGGCCGACTCGCTGACTTCGGTCTGGCCCACGATCTGCCGCACCTTGTCGGCTACCGCCGTAGCCTGACCCGGTTCGTCGTTGGATTCGACTTCGCCGATGCCTGCGCCCGAGTCCACGTCGAAGGCCACCGGAGCCGAGTCGACGTTCACGTCAAACCCATTGGCGTCGCGGGTGCGCACCCCCGCCCCCAC
>NZ_JBFUGW010000372.1:0-4963 GCF_056402735.1 Rhizobacter sp. P3_C12 | reverse complement strand
AGCTGCGACCGGTGGCGCTGCGATTCGCCGAACGGCGAGCGAGCGCCGCCGGCGTCGCGGCGGTCGTCTCGAGCATCGAGGGTGGAACGATCACGTTGCCGGCCACGGGTGAGAGCGTCAAGCTCGCCGCCGGTGACTGGCTCGAGCTGGACGGGCTGGTGATCGAGCGTTGCGAAGTACTGGCGGACGGGCTGCTGACGCTGCGGCTCAACGGCTCCGCCGGTGCCATGCGGCTGAGGGTGGGTGAATTCGAACGCTCGCTCAAGCCGAGCTGGCTTGAATACGCGGCCCGCCACCATTTGATGAAGCTGCTCTGGGGCGCGGCGGCTGTACTGTGGGGTGCTTTGGCATGGACGCGAAATCAGTTTGCCGACGCGCACTGAGCTGCGCGTTGGCCATGACGCTCGTCGCTGCCGCAACTGCAGCGACGGCGGCCTCCGACACGACCTTCTTCTCTGCCGAGGAGATCGGCGAACAGTTGCTCGCCAATGTCGTCCGGATCCGCGCGATCGATCACCAGGAGCACGGCTTCGGACTCATCGTCGGTGCCACGCAACGCCACCTGCTGATCGCAACCGCGCGCCACGTGGTCGGAGGCAGCCATGATGGCCGCATCGAGGTCATGTTCTGCAAGGCCGCGAGCGAGAAGCCGATCGTCGCCGAAAGAGTGGGCGAGTTCGATGCGGGTGCCGCCGACGTGGCGTTGCTGCGCGTGGCGAGGCCCGAGGGCTTCTCGGTGCGAACGCGCGCGCTCGCTGACGAGGCGCTCATCGTGCGTGGCGTCGGGACCTGGCTGTTGGGCGAAGCGCAGCAGTGCGGTGTTGCACCTCGCAGCGGCGCCGTGGCCTACCCGCGCGACGATCGCGACAACCTGCGCATCGAGTTTCCCGGTGCGCTGGGTGGCGCTTCGGGTGGGCCTGTGCTGAGCGGCTACGGCGTCGTCGGCCTCATCACGGACGCCAGCGACCTGAGCTACATCGTCTACAGCGCGGCCGCGCTCGCAGCACGCGTTGCCGTGCAGATGCCCGGCGCGTGGCAACTCGAGGCGGCGCGCAACATACCGCCGACCGATCCTCGTGCGGCCCAGGTTGACTTGTCGGAGACGTTGAACCTGTACCTGTTCAGCGTGCGCAACCTGCATGGCCTGCTTCAGCAGCCCGCCGTGCCACAAAGATTGTTCTTCGACTTCAGCCGCGACTACAACACGGCCATCAGCAGGTTCCGCGATGCACGTGATCGCTACGACGGGGCACTGAGTCGTCATTGGCCGGCGAACGTGCTGCCGATGTGGGTCGCGGTGCGCGACCGCCTGTGGGCGGTGCACGGAGTGTTCTGGAAACTCAACGAAGGCGACGCACGAACCATCTTCGAGACGAAGTCGTCGCCTCCGGAAGTGCAGGCACGCATGCGTTCTCTCTCGTCCGAACTGGACACATTGCAGTCCGGGATCACGGATTTTCTGAAGGTCCTGAATCAAAGGAGTTCACCATGAATCCCCTACGCGCCCGGACGCCAATCCGCCACCTGTCGCTTCTCTCGGCAGTCGCTGTGCTCATGGCCTGCGGAGGTGGCACCGAGGCCCTGTTCGTTCCGTTCTTCGCCTTCGGCTTTCAGGACAGCCTCGCCAATCCGACGCTCAACATGTCGTTGAAGCCCGGCGACGACTGCAGCAGCAAGGGCACGCTGCCTGGCAGCGCGAACATGGATGTTTTCAACGAAGGGACCGCCGCGCTGACGGGTACCTACGACGGCCGTGACCTCTCCATCACGCTCAGCCAGCCGTTGGGCGGCTATCAGGGAACCTACAGCGGCCACTTCGTCGATCGCGACAACATCAGCTTCAAGCCGGCACCGGGCGGCACGGGCACGCCCTTCACCGTCACGCGCAACGCCAATGGCCAGCCCCTGCGCAGCTGCCCCTGAAGATCGAGGTGCGGCCCACGCGGAACTCGCTAAGGGGCGATGTGCTGCCGCTCCACGCGGCAGGCGAAGCAGCCGCGCCTGGCGAAATGCAGGTGGAGGTAGGCGACCTCGGCGTTGCTGAAGAAGCGCTCGATCTCTTCGGCGACGTGCGTGCCCTCGCGCACGCTGGCGTCGACGATCAGGTGGGCGGCGTCGTAGGCGCGCACGGAGAGCAGGCGCGAGCTCAGGTAGGGCGGCACTTCATCGGCCGGCAGCACGCGCTGGACGGCGCCGCGGCGCACGTAGATCGGGCCGGAGGCGCGGTAGGGGCTGGCGGCGGGTTGGTGCTCGTAGGGGAGCAGGAGCAGCTCGTCGCCTTGCTGGGCGTCTTCGAGGCTGATGCGGCAGGGGTAGCCGGTGTTGGCGGTGGCGATGTGGCGCTGTGCGCCGTGCTGGGCGAGGGCTTGGTCGGAGAGGGTGAAGAGCGGGGCGAAGGGGGTGGGGGGTAGGGCGATCAATTGGAAGTGATGCATGGCGGGGTCCGGTGATGGGGAGCGGGCATCGTCGTTGTTGTGCGATGCGTGGGCTGGCCGGTTTCGGACTTCGAATTCACGGCCGTCGAACGCAGTCGATTTCGTGCTTTGTCTCATCAACCTTGCCGTTGACACCAGTCCTCATGCGGGATGAGAGTCCGGCTGCTGCATTGGCGAATGCGCCGCCGCAGTGCTCTTGTTCTGCGCGAAGAACCAAAGGGAGGCAAACATGACTTGCGTTCGAAGGCTGCTGCTTTGCTCTGCGGTCGCCGCCGCGACTGCGCTCGCTGCTTGGTCTCCGGTCACTTTCCAGCACGCGGGAGGAATGAATGGCTGACGGGTTGAACCATGCAGTACTGAAACGGAACGCCATCGCCTACTGGCAACAAGGCTCAGGGAACCGCCCAGTCAAGCTAACCAGTGTTCTACGTCACCCCACTTTCTGGAGTGAGGGCTACATCACCTGCCACAAGTTCATTGTTGGTCGTAGCCTTTCTGAGGTGGAGCGAATCCTCGGTTTGCCATTGGGTGAGCTCACTGGCGGCGCATACCTCTATGAGTTTTTGCGACTGCCAGCACCGGAGGAGTTTGATACTCGCGGCTACACGCAAACGCCGGCTGGCCAACCGTGGGTCGCTGGTAGCGCCTATCCCGTTGGGGCCGGCGCGGCTCAGTGGGAGGTCTGCAAGAACACTCATATTCCCAGCCGTTTGGTGGCCGTCATTCAGTACGGCCAAGTCATCCCGTGAGTAGCACCATCAGATCTAACCCTTCCATCGAGAAACGTCTTCCAGCGTGCTTCGCACGCTTCCAGCCGCCGCTCATGCCCAACGGCAGGGCTTTTCACCTCCAAGGAGGACTTCACATGAAGAAGATACTTGCAGGCTCCGTTGCCCTTGCTTTTTGCACGATCGCGCACTCCAAAGCATCTGCGAAGCGATCATCAGATCCGCAAACTACAACCAATGCCAGTCTGTTTCGCAGAATCAGCAGTACTTGTTGCAGAAGGCCAATTTTTGCTTGGCGGAGTACGACAAGTCCACGAGTGAGCAACGCGTGACCAACTTTGGCCAAGGTAGGATCGTCGGATCAGCGGTCTTGCTTCTGAGCTATCAAGTCTCCTTCGAGGGAGAATTGGCGACCCGTGTCTACGCTTGGGGCCCAGCGGAAGACGCTTGCGTGGCGGGCAGTCGCCTAGGCTAATCGTTTGAAACCTCATGCGGGCTCTGCCGTTGGCGGAGCGACGCGTGACGAATTCTCGCAACCGAGGATAGTCGCATGGCGCACATGATCGACAGTTGGACTGCATTCCTGAAGCGCGCTGGCTACGAAGCTCGCCAGAATGCTCCCATGGCCGTGATCGTCTTGACGATGGTGGCGGCTGCGCTTCTCGGCCAGATGGACCTCAAGCTGCGAGATTATGAGTTCATCAAATATTTGATGCCCGGCGCGGTCTTCTTGGTCGCATCGGTGGTTGCTCTATTCGCTCATCTGCAAAGCGTGAGCCAGAAGTCACAACAGGAGCTCTTCTCGGGACGCGCCGACTCTGAGAAAGCGAGTGCCTTCCCCCAAGTGCATCTGTCGCCGATCGAGCGAGTGGCAGGCAAAGACGATGGCCCAGATAGAAAGGGCGAGACGAGCATCACCGCTGAGTATGTCAAGCAGTTCCACGTCCGTCAGATACGCGCAATGGCTGACGGAATGGTGAATCGGCTTAGGGGCGAGATCTATCGGCTGGGTTCACGGGCCAATCTGAATCTTGCTGTTGGGGTGGTTGTCTGCTTGGCGGGCTTCGCTGTCTTGGGCTACTACGTGTTCTTTGAAAAGCACCTGATCGACACGGCGCAGGAGGCGCTTCAGTTCGCCGTGCGCTTTTGTTTGGTGCTGTTCATCGAGGTCTTTGCATATTTTTTCTTGAATCTATACCGCGGCGGGCTTCTGGACATCAAGTATTTTCAGAACGAGATCACAAACGCGACTTTCCGGCTGATGGCGTTGGAGGCGGCATTCGTGAAGGCGGATACGGCAACCATCAAGCGGCTTTGCGAAGATATGTCGAAGACCGAACGAAACATCGTGCTCAAGAAGGGCGACGTGCCATACGATCTCCGTCAGACGGAACTCCTGATGGAGCAGGAGAGAAGCATGGTCTCAACGCTGGAGCGGCTCATCAACTTGAGGTCGTCGACAACAGGGGGTGGCGGTCAGGGTAAGAGGCAACACAACGGACGGGCACGATCGTCGCGCGGGAAGAGCGCTGGTCGACTTGACAAAGCCCCGTCGGAGACGTGAACGGGGCGCGCGCACTTGGTGGAGGGCTCTATGGGACGTTGGGGCTAAGCGGCTAACCGATAGGTGGGGGCTGTCAGGATTTCTGTGTGCGAGGCGGTTGAGATGAATTGGCTATTGGCCGACTCGCTTATCGACTGCCGTGCGCCGGCAGTGTGAATCGCTCTTCGTAGACCACAGCGAATTGGTTCATCGCGGGGCGCCACTCCTTGGCTGCGCGTCCCCAGTCAGCCGTGATG
>NZ_JBFUGW010000371.1:0-4972 GCF_056402735.1 Rhizobacter sp. P3_C12 | reverse complement strand
CCACCGCGCTGGCCGCGGCCTCGTGCGCCGGGCTGCTGCTCGCCGTGCTCGACGCGGGCCTCGCGCCGCGCGCCAACGGCTGGAGCGCGAGCCTCGCGGCGCTGCTCGGCTACCAGGGCTTCCACCTCGCGCTGATGGGGCTGCTGGCGGGCTTCCTGGGCGCGCGCATCTGGCGCGGCGAGGTCGGGCCGCACCAGCGGGCGACCTTCGACAACACGGCGCTGCTGTGGTGGGGCGGCTGCCTGCAGGGGGTGATCGTGGCGTTGCTGCCCCACGCGATCGCGGGGGTCCTGTCGTGAAAACGAATGGGTGAGAGTTTCGTCACGCCAGGGCTGAAAGGGTAAACCCTATACTTCGACCCTTTTGGTCGGAGCAGCCGGATGTCGTCCTTTTCTCACCGCATGTTGTGCCTTCTGGTGGCCCTCGGAACCAGCGGCGCGGTGTTTGCCCAATCCCCCACCGACACGCTGGCCAAGGTCCGCGAAAGCAAGGTGATCGTGCTGGGCGTGCGCGAGGCGGCGCGGCCGTTCTCGTTCCTCAATGAACAGAAGCAGCCGGTCGGCTACTCGGTCGACCTGTGCCTGAACGCGGTCGAAGGCATCAGGCGCGAGCTGAAGCTGCCCGACCTGAAGGTGCAGTACAAGGTCGTCAGCGGGCCGGAGCGGATCCCGAAGCTGCTGAGCGGCGAGATCGACATGGAGTGCGGCTCCACCACCAACACCCGCGCGCGCCAGGAGAAGGTCGCCTTCAGCTACACCATCTTCGTCGCCTCGATGCGCCTGCTGACGCCGAAGAACCTGCAGGTCGAGTCGGTGAAGGACCTGAACGGCCTGCCGGTGGCGCTCAGCAAGGGCACCACCTCGGAGAAGCTCTTCAACCAGCTGGCCAACGGCGAGCTGCATGCGCAGCTGACCACCTTCGCGAGCAACGGCGAGGCCTACAAGGCGCTGAAGGAAGGCCGCGTGCGCGCCTTCCCGCAGGATGATTCGCTGCTGCTCGGCCTGGCCTCCAACGACAAGGCGCTCGACACCTTCCAGGTCAGCAGCCTGGCGCTGTCGGTCGAGCCGTACGCGGTGATGGTGCGCAAGGGCGACACCGCGCTGCTCGCCTCGGTGGACCGCAGCCTGTCGCAGCTCTACACCAGCGGCGAGATCAACGCGCTGTACACCAAGTGGTTCCTGACCGATGCGCTGACGATCAAGATGAGCCGCCTGACGCGCGACAGCTTCGTGCGGCCGAACAAGGAAGCCGGCGTCGCGATGCTGCTGGGCTTCTCGATCTGATCGAGCGCGGGTCGATCAGACCCGTCACACCGCTAGACCAGCGTCACCTCGCAGCCGGCGTCGGCCAGCGCGTGCAGGGCGGCCGATTCGCGGGCCCGCTTGTTGGTGATCAGCTGGTGGACCTGCTCGATGCCGCAGAACGCGACCCGGGCGCACACGCCGATCTTGCTGTGGTCGGCCAGCAGCACGGTGCGCCGGGCCTGGCGCACCATCGCGCGCGCCAGCTCTGCCTCCGATGGATCGAAGCTGCTGGCGCCCATGCGCGCCTCCACGCCGACGGGCGAGAGCAGCGCCCAGTCGACCCGCCAGCGCATCACCTCGGCCACGGTGGCATCGCCGTAGTTCGCGGCCAGCTCCGGCCGCGGCCGTCCGCCGAGCACATGCACCTGATGCCGGGGTGAACCACCATCCAGCGTCGGGCTGGCGAGCTTCAAGGCCACGTCGAACGAGTTGGTGATCACCGTGAAGTCGCGCAGCGAGGCCAGCTCCTGCGCCAGCATCGACACGGTGCTGCCGGCATCGATGAACAGCGACTGCCCCGGCTGCGGCAGGCGTGCCGCCGCGCGCACGATCGCGCGCTTGTCCAGCGCGTGGGTCTTGTTGCGCTGCGCGAGCGGCGGCTCGGCGTCGGCATCGCAGGCCAGGACGCCGCCGAACACGCGGCGCAGCTGCCCGGCGGCTTCCAGCGCGAGCACGTCGCGCCGCACCGTCTCTCGCGACACGCCCAGTTCGTTGGCGATGCGCTCGGTGCTGGCCTGTCCGTCGCCGGCGAGCAGGGCCCGGATGCGTTGATGACGATCTTGCTGGAGCATGGGGCGATGATGCCGCAAGCCGCCCCGGGGGGGACGGCCCGTGCCGGGTCAGCGGCTGAGTCAGCGGGTGAGTCAGCGGGTGACGGCCGGCTGCTCGGCGACCGCGGGGCCGAACATCGCCGGATCGCTGACCAGGTGCGCGCCGGTTTCCAGGCGCCCGGCGAAGCGGCGGCTGTAGCCCGGCAGCGCCGGCACGCCGACGCTGAAGTCGTACCAGTTGCCGCTGTCCTTGAGCGCCCACGCCAGCGTCTGTTCACCGCCCGGGCCGACCGCCACCGTCTGCACCGTGTCGTCGAAATACGCATTGGCCCGCACGCTGAAGGTGCAATCCGCGGTGCCGGTGTTGTGCAGCTTCAGCACCAGGTCGCTGTTGGCGACGTCGTAGCAGACCTGGATCTCCGGATTGGGCCGGCTCGCCACGGCGAGTGTGCTGGCGTTGCCGGTGAAATGGCGATGCAGCCCGGCCGGCCCGAGCACCCAGAGGTCGTAGACGCCCTGGTCCGCGGCCAGCGCCCAGTTGCCCCGCAGCTGCTTGCCGGCCTCGACGGTGTAGCGCCGCGGGACGGCGTCCAGGTGCAGGCGGTCGTAGACGTGGAAGACCGCTGCCGCGCGGCCGGTGTTCGAGAAGATCAGCGTGACCTGCTGCGAGGCCGGGGTGCAGACCGCACTGACGTGCAACTCGTACGGCAGCGCGCGCGACGGCCGGGTGCCCTTGGCCTGCACCGGCATCGCGGCCGCGTTCGGCAGCGTGGGCACGGTGCGCTGGGGCAGGGCGCGCGCACGGTCCGCCAGGGCGGTGGTCGCCGGCAGGTTCCTGAAGAACTCGGCGTTGTTCGGGTCGGCGAAGTTGAAGGCCGACATCATGTCGCCGCACACCGCGCGGCGCCAGGCCGAGATGTTGGGCTCCTTCACGCCGAAGCGCTGCTCGATGAATTGCAGCGGCGAGGTGTGGTCGAACACCTGCGAGTTGACCCAGCCGCCCTTGCTCCACGGCGAGATCACGTACATCGGTACGCGCGGCCCGAGGCCGTACGGCCGGTGCAGCAGCGAGGGCTCGTAGGCCGCCGTGTGGTACGCCTTCAGGTGCTCGTGGTACTCGGCCGCGGTGTCGACCGTGCTCGCGCCGGCGAGAACGGCCTTCGCCGGATCGGCATCCCAGCTGGCGTACGAGGGCGGTGCCGGCGGCGGCACGTGGTCGAAGAAGCCGTCGTTCTCGTCGAAGTTCAGGAACAGCACGGTCTTGCTCCAGACCGCGGGGTCGGCGGTCAGCGCATCCAGCACCTTGGCGGTGTAGTCGGCGCCCTGGGCCGGGCTCGACGGCCCGGGGTGCTCCGACCCTTCGGCCGTTGCGACGATGAAGCTGACCTGCGGCAGCTTGCCGGCGAGCACGTCCTCCTTCAGCTTGTCGAGGTCGCGCGTACCGACGCCGCGCTGGCGCAGCGCCTCCGAATAGCCGGGGCGCTGGAAGTACGCATCGCGGAAGGCATGGAATCCCGCCAGGCAGTTGTCGGTGAAGTTGTCGTCCATGTTCTCGTAGACCTGCCAGGTGATGCCGGCGCGCTCGAGACGTTCGGGATAGGTCGTCCAGGTGTAGCCGCCGTCATTGCCGGGGTTGGCGTCGAACCAGTCGTAGTCGTTGTACGTGGCCGGGCCGTTGCCGAGCGCCAGGCCGTCGTTGGTGCCGGTCCACGCGAACAGGCGGTTGGTGTTGGTGCCGGTCTGCGAGCTGCAGTGGTAGGCATCGCACAGCGTGAATGCATTGGCCAGCGCGTACTGGAAGGGCAGGTCGTCCTGGGTGTAGTAACCCATCGCATGGTTCTTCTTGTAGGTGGTCCAGGTGTTCATGCGGCCCTGGTCCCAGGCGTACTGCGCGTCGCCCCACGAGTGCGGCGTGCCCTCCACCCGCATCACCTCGAAGTTCTGCGTGGTGTTCAGGTGGAAGGGCGCGACCACCGCCGGCGCGGCACCGGCCACGGCGTTGGGCTGCGACCAGACCGTGCGGCGCTGGATGGCGCCGGCATCGGGCACCGGGATCGCGAACGGATCGGCGAAGCCGCGCACGCCGTTGAGCGCGCCGAAGTAGTGGTCGAACGARCGGTTCTCCTGCATCAGCAGCACGATGTGCTCGACATCCTTCAGCGTGCCGGTCGCGTTGTTGGCCTGTATCGCGAGGGCCTTCTGGATGGCGGGAGGGAACAGACCGAGCGCGAGGGAGGAGCCGGCGGCGGTGCGGAGGAAGTTACGGCGGTTGAGCGTCATGGCATCGGTCCGTGTCAGGGCGCGCAGTGCAGGTCGCGGGTGTTGCCCGCCGAGCCGCAATCCTTGTTGTCGTTGCCGCCGCCGCAGGCGGTCAGCGCGACGGCGATCGCGATGCCCACGCCCAACGCGAAGCGCCGGGCGGAAGCGGCTGCAGTCGATGCAGGCGGTGTGTGGGGGAGCGATGTGCTGCGGGCCGGCGTGGCCGGCCGCTGGGTGTAGAGGGTGTGCATGGGGGTTCCAAGGGAGGTGGGGGAGCGGTCGATCCCACCCATGCTATGTGGCAATTATTGTGTTTGTGTGACCTTGTGCGTTTCTGATTCGATGGGCTCGCGCATGCAGCGACGCTGACAAATTTGTCATCTGCCGGACAGGTTCCCGTCCGGCAGCGGTTCCTACGATGGCGCGGTTCTGACCACCTGCCATCGCAGAAACCAACCCATGAAACTCGCCACCTTTGCCGTGACCGCGGTCGCACTGGCCGCTGCCTCGGCAGCCAATGCGCAAGACGCGCAAGCCTCCTCCACCAACGTGACGCTGTACGGCGTTGCCGATGCCTACGTGCAGTTCGCCAACGGCGCGGCCAACCTGAGCCGCGTGCAGTCGGGCGGCCTGCAGGGC
>NZ_JBFUGW010000370.1:0-5006 GCF_056402735.1 Rhizobacter sp. P3_C12 | reverse complement strand
GCTCAAGGTCGCGCCGGGGCCGACCTCCAGCAGCGCACGCCCCGGCACCTCGAACGCCGCCCGCAGCCCGTCGGCGAAGCGCACCGCGCCGCGCAGGTGGCGGCCCCAGTACGCAGGATCGACCGCCTCGGCCGCGGTGATCACGCGGCCCGACGCGTTCGAGATGAACGGCAGGCGCGGCGCCTCGCGCGGCACCGCGGCGATCGTGCGCTCCAGCTCGGCGACGATGGGCTCGACCATCGCCGAGTGCGATGCGATGCCGACGTGCAGCCGGCGCGGCTGCTGCCCGGCCTCGCGCAGGCGTGCCTCGGCCCGCTCGATCGCGGCCATGGGACCGGCGATCACGCACAACTGTTCGGCGTTGACCGCAGCGAGGTCGCAACCATCGCCGAGGTACGGGCGCAGCGCGTCTTCGGTCAGCGCCACCGCCGTCATCGCGCCGGCCGGCAGCCCTTGCATCAGGCGGCCGCGGGTGGTCACGATGTGCAGCGCATCCGCCAGCCGGAAAACCCCGGCCAGGCAGGCCGCAACGTACTCGCCGAGGCTGTGGCCGATCATCAGCGCCGGGGTCACGCCGAGGCTCATCCACCAGCGCGCCATCGCGTACTCGATGACGAACAGCGCCGGCTGCGTCAGCTCGATGCGCGCAAGCCGTTGCTCGGCTGCTGCCGCGTCGGCCGGCGCCGGAAACAACACCTCGCGCAGGTCGAACCCGAGCTCGGGCCGCAGCAGCTCGCAGCAATGGTCGACCTCGGCGCGGAACACACCGCTGCGCCGGTACAGCGCCTCGCCCATGTGCACATGCTGGGCACCACCGCCGGGGAACAGGAACACCAGCTCGGGCGCCGCATCGACCGCGGCGTTCGCGGCTTCGGGCGCCTGCAGCATCTGCGCCGCCAGCGCGTGGCTGTCGGCCACCACCGCGCTGCGCTGCGCGAAGGCCTGCCTGCCGGATTGCAGCGTGTGCGCCACGTCGGCCAGGGCCTGCTCCGGATGCGACTGCAGGTGGTCCGCGAGCAGCGCACGCGACTCGCGCAGCGCCGTGCCGTCACGGGCCGACAGCGGCAACACCTGCCAGTCGCTGTCGTCCAGCAACTCGGTCGCAGCCGGCGCCTCTTCCAGCACCACGTGCACGTTCGTGCCACCGATGCCGAAACCGCTGACGCCGGCACRCCGCGGCGTGTCGCCCTGCGGCCACGGCGCGGCCGCGGTGCTGACGTAGAACGGGCTGCTGCCCAGAGCCAGCTGCGGATTCGCCCGCTCGAAATGCAGGCTCGGCGGCAGCGTGCGGTGCTTCAGCGCCATCACCGCCTTGATCAGCCCGGCGACGCCGGCCGCGGCATCGAGGTGGCCGATGTTGGTCTTGACCGAGCCGAGCGCGCAGAAGCCGCGGCGCGCAGTGCCGGCGCGGAAGGCCTGCGTCAGCGCCGCCACCTCGATCGGGTCGCCGAGCACGGTGCCGGTGCCGTGCGCCTCGATGCAACCGATGCTGTCGGGCGACACGTCGGCCACCAGGTGCGCGGCACGGATCACGTCGGCCTGGCCGCGCACGCTGGGCGCGGTGAAGCCGACCTTGTCCGAACCATCGTTGTTCGCGGCCGAGCCCTTGATCACCGCATGCACGGTGTCGCCGTCGCGCAGCGCGTCGTCGAGGCGCTTCAGCACCACCAGGCCGGCGCCGCTGCCGATCAGCGTGCCGGCCGCCTTTTCGTCGAAGGCGCGGCAATGGCCGTCGGGCGACAGGATCGCGCCGGCCTGGTGGCGGTAACCGCCGTCCTGCAGCAGGTTCAGCCACACACCTCCCGCCAGCGCCATGTCGCAGTCGCGGGCCAGCAGCGCCTGGCAAGCGGTGTGGATGGCGGTCAGCGAGGTCGAGCAGGCGGTCTGCACCGTGACGGCCGGGCCGCGCAGGTTCAGCTTGTAGGCGACGCGGGTGCACAGCGAGCCGGGCGAGTTGCCGCTCATCAGGCTCAGCAGCTCGGCGATCTGGCCGGTGTCGGCACCACCCGACGCCGGAAGCAGGTGCCGGATCAAGTAGAGATTCGGTCCGTCGCCTGCATACACGCCGACCGGCACGTCGAGCTGGCCGGTCGCGTAGCCGGCCTGCTCCAGCGCCTGCCAGGCGCACTCGAGAAACAGCCGCTGCTGCGGATCGAGCTGCTCGGCCTCGCGCGGCGCGTAGCCGAAGAAGCCGGCGTCGAACTCGCCGATGCCGTCGAGCCGCACGCCGGCCTTCACGAAGCTGGGGTCGTCGAGCAGGCTCTGCGGCACGCTACGTGCACGCAGCTCGTCGTCGCTGAAACGGGCGACCGATTCGACGCCGTCGCGGATGTTGCGCCAGAAGGCGTCGACATCGGCCGCACCAGGGAAGCGGCCGGCCAGGCCGATGATCGCGATCTCGATGCCGTTCGGCTCTTGGTGTTGCATCAGGTGTTCCTCTCGGTGGCGCGGCGCCGCTGCAGCAGCGCGGCCCGTTGTTGTCTGGCGCGGTCGTCGACGGCTGCAGTGGCAGGCGCCGTTGAACCGCGCTCCAGCCGCTGCGCGAGTGCTGCGAGCGTCGGGTGCTTGAACAGCTCGACCAGCGGCAGCTCGACCCCCAGCCGCTGCTGCACCTGCTGGTGAACGCGGATCAGCAGCAGCGACTGCCCGCCGAGGTCGAAGAAGTTGTCGTGCTGGCCGACGCGGGCCACGCCCAGCACCTCGCGCCAGATCGCGGCCAGCGTCTCGGCGATGYGGCCCTGCGGCGCGAGGTGCGCGCGGTCGCCCTCGAACACCGGTTCGGGCAGCGCGCGGCGGTCGACCTTGCCGTTGGGCGTCAGCGGCAGCGCGTCCAGCGCGACGATCGCGCTCGGCACCATGTGGTCGGGCAGTGCATCGGCCAGCGCCTGGCGCAGCACGGCGGCGTCGATGCGCTGGCCGGCATGCGGCGCCGCATAAGCCACCAGCCGCAGGCCGGCCGGCCCCGGCTTCGCGACGACGACCGCGTCGCGCACCGAGCCGTGCGCCAGCAGCCGCGCCTCGATCTCACCGAGCTCAACCCGGAAGCCTCTGACCTTCACCTGCTGGTCGATGCGGCCCAGATAGTCGAGCTGGCCCTCGGCGTTCCAGCGCACCACATCGCCAGTGCGGTAGAGCCGCCCGCCCCGCGGATCGAACGGATCGGCGACGAAACGCTCCGAGGTCAGCGCCGCGCGGTTCAGGTAGCCGCGCGCCAGGCTCACGCCGCCCAGGTACAGCTCGCCGGCGACCCCGGGCGGCACGAGGTTCAGGTCGGCGTCGAGCACGCGCGCGCTCGTTTCGGTGATCGGCCGGCCGATCGGCACTTGCGTCGCGCCGTCGGCGCGGCAAGTCCAGTGCGTGACGTGGATCGTCGTCTCGGTCGGGCCGTAGAGGTTGTAGAGCGTCGCGCGCGGCAGCCGCAGCGCGACCTCCTTCTGCGCCTCGGCCGGCAGCGCCTCGCCGCCGACGATCACGCGGCGCAGCGGGGCCTCCCCTCTCTGGGCCTGAGACTCCATGGCTCGTACCTGCGGCTGCTGCAGGAAGGCCTGCAGCATCGCCGGCACGAAGTTCAGCGTCGTGATGCGATGCCGCAGGATCAGCGCCGCGAGCCGCGCCGGGTCGCGGTGCTCGCCCGGTGCGGCCAGCACCAGCGGCGCGCCGGTGGTGAGCGGCCAGAACATCTCCCAGGCCGACACGTCGAAACCGAACGCGGCCTTGTGCAGCACCGTGTCGGCCGCGTCGAGGCGGTAGACCTGCTGCATCCACGCCATGCAGCTCGCGAGCGCCTGGTGGCGCACCGCGGCGCCCTTCGGCGTGCCGGTGGAGCCGGAGGTGTAGATCACGTAGACGAGGTGCTCGCCGTGCATGTCGATCGGCGGATCTCGGTCCGGTTCGGCGGAGGTGTCCAGCGTGTCGAGGTCGAGCACACGCGCCGCGATCACCGGCAGGCGATCGTGCACCGCGCCGTGCGTCAGCACCAGCGCGACGCCGCTGTCGCCCACCATCCACGCGAGGCGTTCGGCCGGCAGCTCGGTGTCCAGCGGCACATACGCGGCGCCCGTCTTCAGCACCGCGAGGATGCTGACCATCATGCCGACCGAGCGTTCGAGCGCGATGCCGACGCGGGTCTCCGGACCGATGCCTTGCGCGATCAGGTGGTGCGCCAGGCGGTTGGCGCGGTGGTTGAGCTCGCCGCGGGTCAGCGTCTCGTCAGCGAAGTGCAGCGCGACGGCCGCGGGGTTCTCGCGCACCCGCTGCTCGAACGCGCGATGCACCGGCAGCCAGTCGTCGAAGCGTTGTTCATCGACACCCCAGGCGGCGAGCCGCGCGTGCTCGTCCGCGCCCAGCAGGTCGACATCGCCGAGCGCCTGCGCGGGCCGCTGCGCCAACGCCTGCAGCAGCGCGAGCAGGTGCGCGCCGAAGCGCTCGACGGTTGCCGCCTCGAACAGCTCGGCCGCGTAGACGAACGAGAGCTCCAGCGGCGCACCGGCCCGCTCGCGCAGCTCCAGCGCCAGATCGAACTGCGCCGCGAGCTCGGGCAGCGGCAGCGACTCGACCGCGAGGCCCGGCAACTGCCGCAGCAGCCGCGGGTCTTCGCCGACGTGGTTGAACACCACCTGGAACAGCGGGCTCGTGCCCAGGCTGCGCTCGGGCTGCAAGGCCTCGACCAGCAAATCGAACGGCAGCTCGGCATGCGCCTGCGCGCCGAGCGAGGCATCGCGGGCCTGCGCCACCAGCTGCGCGAGCGTCGTGCGCCCGCCGATGCGGTTGCGCAGCACCAGCGTGTTGACGAACAGCCCGATCAGCGCCTGCGCCTCGGGCCGCGCGCGGTTCGCCACCGTCATGCCGACGCGCACGTCGCGCTGCCCGGTGCAGCGGTACAGCAGGCCCTGGAACACGCCGAGCAGCAGCATAGCCAGCGTGGCGCCCTGCCCTTGCGCAACCGCCTGCAGCGCCGTGCGCAGCGGCTCGGGCAGCGTGAACCTGTGGCGCGCGCCGCGGTAGCC
>NZ_JBFUGW010000369.1:0-5019 GCF_056402735.1 Rhizobacter sp. P3_C12 | reverse complement strand
GACAAAGGGCCCGCATCGCTGCGGGCCCCGTCAATACTGGCTCCTCGACCTGGGCTCGAACCAGGGACCTACGGATTAACAGTCGGATCGCGGAGCCGGTGGCTTGGCCGCACCACCATTGGCTTAGTTGTCATTCGGTGTCTCATTGGGCGCCGTCCGTCCAACACCGCAGTCTCCCGGCGTCTGCGCGGGCAAGTACTGTATATGTGACAGTTTGGGGATCCGGCCTGCGGCCACCGCGCCGCGGTTGTTCTTCGTAAGTTCCGACAGAAGAACCCTCGCCGGCAGCCGCGACCGGGTACCAGCTTGAAGGCAGTTTCTCCCCAGCTTCAAGGTGACTAGGCAGGCCACCAAGCGGTGGTTGTCATGAAGCCTCGGTCCAGCGTCTTCCATCGCGAATCGGGATCCTGASGACGAAGCGGCTGCCYTGCCCAAGCCCGGCGCTGCTCGCCTCGACGCTGCCGCCATGGGCTTCGGCTAGCTCGCGCACCACCGCMAGGCCCAGTCCCARGCCGACGCCATTGAACTTCACCGCATGCTGTTCCTGCACGAACGGGTCGAAGACTTCSAGCAAGGCCCGTGGCGAGATGCCAATGCCGTTGTCCTYGACGGTGAACACCATGGCATCCGGCRTGCGTTGYACGACGAGGGCGATCTCGCCGCCGGCCGGYGTGTACTTGGACGCGTTGCCYAGGAGGTTGCTCAAGATCTGGGTCAGGCGRACCGCGTCGCCGCGTATGCTGCCCGGCGGGGACGGCAATTCGAGCCGCAGCGTCTGCGTGTGTCGGGCCATCGCATGGCGGCAGGTGACGAGCGAATCCTCGACCACGTCGGCGATGTCGACATCGCCGAACTCCAGACGCAGCTTGCCGGCATTCACACGCGACACATCGAGCAGATCGCCAATCACGCGCGACATGCGGCCGGTCTGCCGCTCGATGATCTCCAGCAGGCGTGCAATCTTGTCGGCGGCAACGCGCGGCAAGAGCGTGGCAGTGGTGCACAAGGTCATCAGCGGGTTGCGCAATTCGTGGGCCACGACGGCCATCAGTTGGGTCTGGCGGTTCAGCGCCAGTTCTGCCTGGCGCTGCCCGCGCTGCGCAAGCAGCGTGGCCTGCAGCAACTGCTCGTTGACCTTGCGCAGTCGCGCGAGAGTCGCGCGGGCGCGCCTGCCAGTGGCGGGCGCTGCAGCGTCCGCTTGCTGGCCGAATAGGGGGGCGCGCGGCGCAATGCGCCTGCGTGTCGCTGCCGTGCTGTGGTGGGGCGCGGAGAGCGTTTTCTTGGGCGGCAGTCCGGCGAGGGCGTCGGACGGGTGAAGCGTGACAGACATTGCGGTGTCCTTCCGAAAGGGAGCGCGTGTGGGTCAGGCGGGAAGTCCCAGCCCCAGGATGCAGCGAATCGCAACACCCAGGTGCGCAGGCTTCCTTTTGGGGATGGGGGAGCGCTCCGTCGGCGAGTCTGCCGGGCCCGCCCCGATCCGGTCTGTGCGATGGCGAACGCAGGGTCGTGGCATTCCTAGCGAACGTTACTTACCGCACAGACGCCCCAGCGACGCATGACTAGCGTGCCTGCTGCACCTCTAGGAAAGGCAAATCATGACCAGGACGCACCGCTTGAAGTCCGACAGATCCGAGGCGCCGGTGGTCGCGGCACCGCCCGCAGAGGCCGACTTGCCGCTGATGGCCACGCTGGGAATCCGTTTTGAGGAAGGTGCCTATCGCTTCGCCTGCATCCCGTATGACAACCTGCACGACGCGGCCAACTTCGCTCGCTTGGCCGGTGCGGGACGCGACGAGAACCAGCGATAGACCACTCCATTCTTGGCGATATGTTCGATAGCGAACATACCGCGACTCCGTGAGCGCCTATAGTCGCCGCCATCGGCGGTATGGCGCGGTACGCGTTCCACGCCGGCTCCGACCCTGTGCGGAGCTTCGTGACATGGCCCTTTCCCCCGACCCGAAGCAKAATCATCTGCTGGCGGCCCTGCCTGACGCAGAGCAGCAGCGCTGGCTACCACAGCTCGAATGGGTCGAGTTGCCGCTCGGCCAGGTGCTCTACGAACCCGGGCGYGCGCTCAGYCACGTTTACTTCCCCACCWCGGCCATCGTCTCGCTGCTGTACGTGATGGAGAACGGCTCGTCKGCCGAGATCGCCGTGGTGGGCAATGAGGGAATCGTCGGCATCTCGCTGTTCATGGGGGGCGAATCGACGCCCAGCCGCGCAGTGGTGCAGAGCGCCGGCGGAGGCTTCCGGTTGAAGGCATCGACGATCAAGGAWGAGTTCAAYCGCGCGCCGGTGYTGCACCTGCTGCTGCGCTATACGCAGGCGCTGATCACCCAGATGGCGCAGACGGCGGTGTGCAACCGCCACCACTCGCTCGATCAGCAGCTGTGCCGCTGGCTGCTGCTGAGTCTCGACCGGCTGACCGGCAGCGAACTCGTAATGACTCAGGAGTTGATCGCCAACATGCTGGGCGTGCGCCGAGAAGGTGTCACCGAGGCCGCGGTGAAGYTGCAGAAGGCSGGGCTGATTCGCTATGCACGAGGGCGCATCACGGTGCTCGACCGGCCGGGGGTGGAGCAGCGCACGTGTGAGTGCTATGCGGTGGTGAAGAAGGAATACGACCGCTTGTTRCCCGCGCCGCTRGTGGACTGAGCCGCYCTGTGTACGCTGGCAGACGGTGACGCAGCCGCGCAGGCCCCAGACTGCCTGCGCCATGAWAAACCTCGAGAACGGCTTGATCGAACTGCTTCCGCGGGCGGACCGCCAACGTCTKCTTGCTGSGGGAGGTGCGGTCGAGATGACGCTCGCCCAGGTGCTCAGCGACGCTGACCAGCCAACACGGCACGTGTACTTCCCGATGGAGGGCTTTGTGTCGTTGATCTCGCAAGTCGATACCCATCCCGGCCTGGAGGTCGGCATGGTGGGGCGCGAGGGCATGCTGGGCGTGCACGTGGCGCTGGGCGTGCCGGTCGCGCCGCTGCATGCGGTGGTGCAAGGGCCGGGCACGGCGTTGCGCATCGCCGTCGCGCCATTCCGGCGCGAGCTGGCACGCAGTGCCGCGCTGCAACGCAGCCTGAGCCGCTACATCCACGTGTTGATGGCGCAACTCGCAGGCTCGGCTGCCTGCCTCCGCTTCCACCTGATCGGCCCGCGCCTGGCGCGCTGGCTGCTGATGAGCCAGGACCGCGCGCAATCCGACCACTTCTACATGACGCACGAGTTCCTGGCCTACATGCTGGGCGTGCGGCGCGTCGGCGTGACGGCTGCAGCGGGCACGCTGCAGGCCAGCGGCCTGATCGAATACCACCGCGGCGAGTTGCGCGTGGTCGACCGCGCCGGCTTGGAGGCAGCCGCCTGCAGCTGCTACCTGGCCGACCGGCGCATCTACGGCCTGTCGATCGGCCGGGCACCGGCCCCGGCTACAAACGCGGCCTGATCACCGCTTGCGTTGGCGATCCGGTGTCGCCGGCGCAATTGCCGGAATCGCCAGCACCGGCGTTTCCGGCTTTGCCACCGGCGCCTGCTTAGGCTTCTTCACTTCCTTGTTGCCGTGCTTGCGCTCCTTGGACATGGTGGTCTCCAGATTTCAACGTGGCTTGGACACGCCGTTCTCATCTGAAAGGATGATCTCGACGCGACGGTTCATCTGCCGGCCCGCGGCACTGTCGTTGCTGGCGACGGGGTAGGCCTCGCCGTAGCCGCGCGTGCGCAGCCGGTCGGCGGTGACGCCCTGGTCGATCAAGGCCATGCGCAAGGTTTCGGCGCGGCGCGTCGAGAGGTCGAAGTTGCCGCTCTCGGTGCCCTGGCTATCGGTGAAGCCCTCGATCATCGCGGTGCGCTTCGGGTGGTTCCTCATGAACTCGACCAGCTTGCCCATGTCGCGCACGCCGCCGGGACGCAGCTGGGCGCGGTTGGAGTCGAACAGCACGTCACCCAGCGTGATCACATCGCCGCGGTCGGTCTGCTTGGAGCCCAGCGCCTTCAGCTGCAACTCCAGCTCGGCGGCACGCGCCTTGTCCTGCTGCGCACCGGCCGTGGCGACCGCCAGTTCGGCGCCCTTGGCCTGGGTTGCCATGCGGGCAGCGGCCACCTCGCGCGCCGCCTTGTCGTCGACGCTGCCGGCCTTGGCATCGGCTGCGGCCTTGTCCCAGGTCTTGGCATTGGTGGCCTCCCGCGCGATGGCCACGCGCTGCTGGGCCAGGTAGGCGAAGTGGTCGACGCTGCGCAGCGTGTCGCCACGTGCGCGGGCCGCATCGCCGGCTGCGAGCGCTTCGCGAGCCTGTGTCATTTCCGGCCCGGCGTACTCGGCGGCCTTCGGGTCGCCTTGCAGCATTTCATAGCTGGCGTGGGCCCTGTCGAGGGCGGCGTTGGGTTGCGGCACGGTGCCGCAGGCCACCAGCGCTGCGGCCAGTGCGGTGACGGTGAAGATCGAAAGCGTGTTCATTGGGTACCTCCGGAGGACGCGGCCTTGCGGGCTTCGTCGGCTGCCTTGTTGGACTTGGCGGTTTGCATCTTGCGCACCGCGAGCTGCGCGTCGAGCTGGCTTTCCTCGGCCAGTTGCTTCGCGAGAACGTAATCCTTCGCGACCACGGCCTTCTGCGCGGCGGCCAGTTTCTCGGTGGCCAGGCGCGTCTCGGTGGGTGCATAGGCCGGCGCGCCGTCGACGGCGGCGCTGTCGACCGCGGCCTTGGCGCTGGCCAGCTGTTCAGTCGGCGGTGGCACAGTAGCGCAGCCACTAGCGATGAGGACCATCAGCCCGGCCAGGATGATGGGACGGGGTGCCTGCGGAAACGACAGGCAAGGCAAGTGCATGAGTCTCATGAAGGGACTCCTTTTCGGTGTGATGGGAACAGGGGAGGACGGTGGGGGTGGTCTGCGCCTGCACCCCTTGACGCATACGTAGCTCAACGTGCGATGTCACTTGGCGCCGCCGATAAGCAGACCATGGCACCGTGTGACACCGCCGTCTGTCTGCCAGCGCACGCAGGCGTGCGGCAAGACGAAGGACTGTCC
>NZ_JBFUGW010000368.1:0-5030 GCF_056402735.1 Rhizobacter sp. P3_C12 | reverse complement strand
GCTGATGGCCTGGGTGCTGACGCTGCCGGCCGCGATCCTGTTGTCGGGCTCGCTGTACTGGCTGTTCACGCACCTGTTCTGACGACGGTGCAAGCCCGGGACACCCCCTTTCGGGTGGGCCAACGGCGATCCGACGAAGCGGATTCGCCCGAACGGGCGGTTTGCCTCGCGTGCGCTCAGCGCATACGATGCGCGCTTGCTTGAGCGTCGATGAGGCATCCCCTGCGATGAATTCAGTTCTGCACCCTGGCGCCGAATCCACCGGATCCACCGTGTCCCCCGTCCCCAAGATCCTGATCGTCGACGATCACGCGCTGCTGCGCGTGGGCATCGTCACCAGCCTGTCGGCCATCGAGGACACGCCACTCGAGCTGCTGGAGGCGAGCACGCTGCACGACGCGATCGAGGCCTACCGGGCCCACCCCGACACCACGCTGGTGCTGCTCGATCTGAACATGCCCGACTGCAAGGGACTGCAGGGCCTGAAGCAGTTCCTCGAGGCCTTTCCGCAAGCGCGCGTCGCCGTCATCAGCGGCACGCAGGATGAATTCGTGATCGGCCAGGTGCGTGCGCTCGGCGCGGTCGGCTATGTCACCAAGGGCCAGGCGCCCGGCTCGATGTGCGACATCGTGCTCTCGCTGCTGTCGGCCACGCCCGGCCCGGCCAATGGCCACGCCGCTCACCACGGCAGCAGTGCCCGCTTCCCGCGCTTTCCGAGTTCGTCCAGCTACGACCGGGTCGCCGAGCTCGGCCCGCGCCACCTCGAGATCCTCGAGCTGGTGCTGTCCGGCTGCTCCAACCAGGAGATCAGCACGGCCACCGGCCTGTCGCTGGGCACCATCAAGAACTACGTGTCGACGATCCTGCTCGCGCTCGACGTGAAGTCGCGCTCGCACCTGATCAGCCTGTTCCGTTGAGCGTTCCGTTGAGCGACCGGCCGCCCGTGGTGTTCCGCATCGCGCCCTCGGCGACGCCCGGTGCCCACGACGCGAGCCTCGACGAAGGCCAGGAACGCCGCCGCGAGCGCACCGGCGCGTCGCAGGTGGAGCGCCTGTACCGCCATGCCTACCGGACGATCGCGGTGTCGTTCGCGCTCGCGCTGCTCGGCTGGGGCGTGTTCGCGCTGCTGACCGACGACGCGCGCGTGCTGTGGTGGTCGGCCGCGATGCACAGCGTGCAGGGGCTGCAGCTGCTGCTCGCGTGGCACTTCCGCCGCCAGGGCCGCGCGGCGCTGGCCGAGCCGAAGCAATGGCTGCGCCGCTACCTGCTGGTGCTGGCGCTGTCGGCGATGGTGTGGGGCGCGGCGGCATGGTGGCTGCTGCCCAGCACCAACTGGACGGCCACCTCGTGGCTGATCGGCGTGCTGCTGCTGGTCGCGGCCGCGGGCGCGCACATTTCGACGCCGTACCGCCCGGCCATCTTCTGGTGGCTGCTGCCGCTGCTCGCGCCGTTGATCGTGGTGCTGCTGCGCGAGGGCCTGCCGCTGTCGCTGACGATCGGCTCGCTGGTGGCGGTATCGGGCCTCGTGATCGGCGTGTTCGCGCTGTCGCGCCACCGGCTGCTGATGCGCGAGCTGCAGACCAAGCTCGACAACGATGCGCTGGTGCGCGCGCTGCGCCAGCAGGTGTTCCTGGTGGAGCGGGCGAACCGCGAGAAGAGCCGCTTCCTGGCCTCGGCCAGCCACGACCTGCGCCAGCCGATGCATGCGCTGGGCCTGTTCGCCGCGACGCTGCAGAAGCAGCTCGGCAGCTCGCCGCTGCAGCCGATGGTGACGAACATGATCCGCTCGATCGACGCGCTGGAGCAGAGCTTCACGTCGATGCTCGACATCTCGAAGCTCGATGCCGGCGTGATCGAGCCGAACCTGCAGTCGTTCCCGATCCGCGACCTGTTCCGCGTGCTGCACATGCATTGCAGCGGGCAGGCCGAGGAGCTGGGGCTGTCGCTGCGCTTCAAGCCCGGCGGCAAGATCGTCACCAGCGACCCGCACCTGCTGGAGCGCGTGCTGAGCAACCTGATCCACAACGCGATCCGCTACACGAACGAGGGCGGCCTGGTGGTGGTGGCGCGCAACCGGCGGCACCATGTGAGCATCGAGGTGTGGGACACCGGCATCGGCATGGCCGAGGACGAATTGCCGAAGGTCTTCGACGAGTTCTACCAGGTGGGCAACCCGGGGCGCGACCGCACGCGCGGGCTGGGCATGGGCCTGGCGATCGTCAAGCGGCTGGTGGTGCTGATGGGACACAAGCTGGAGGTGGCCTCGACGCCGGGCCGCGGCACGGTGTTCCGCATCCTGATCAAGCAGACCGAGCTGGTCGAGATGGACAACATGGTGATCGCCGCCGACACGGTGCCGGCCGCTGTCGACGCGAACCGCACGGTGCTGCTGATCGACGACGAGGAGATCATCCGCGACGGCATGCGCGAGCTGCTGCAGACCTGGGGCTACCACGTGCTGACGGCCGGCACCATCCTCGAGGCCTGCACCGAGGTGCGGCGCCACGCCGGCGTGATCGATGTGGTGGTGTCCGACCTGCGACTCGCGAACGACGAGGACGGCATCGCGGCGATCGAGCGGGTGCGCGAGTTCTACGGCGCGCCGCTGCCGGCGCTGCTGATCACCGGCGACACCTCGCCGGAGCAGGTGAAGCGGGTGCACGACAGCGGGCACCAGGTGCTGTTCAAGCCGGTGCGCACGCGCGAGTTGTATGCGGTGCTGAGGGCGGTGCCGTAGGTCGCGGCACTGCCCCGCCTCCGGGTGACCGCCGGCGGGTCCGCGCGGATTCTGCCTGGGGAAGCATTTGCGGCATCCTCCAACTTGCTCACGAACAGGGGTGATGGATCCCATCACGGCCGGTCGAAGTACGCATCACCACCTGGCCACTGCACTGCCATCGTTTCGGGCAAAGCCTTCAACTCGGAGTCCGCAAACTTCATCGCACACTGCATCGCGCTCAAGGCGTCGGAACCATGGATGTCGAGGGCGTTGGGCATCACTCCGCGAATCAGCACCGAGCACGCGGCCTCTTCATCTGATCCAGTCGAATGTGGAAAGCCAATTTCGATGCGGATGTTCTTTGGACGTGCCGACGACGCGGCGTCAACCAACCACAGGTCCCGTTTGATGATCGTCGCGAACGTCTTGTCGGCCACGGCCTGGATGCAGTCGACACAAACCGGCTTCCTCTGCGCGGGGTAAACGCACTCCGGCAAGAATTGACGATCGAGCAGCCGCTCGCAGAGCGCGCAATGACCTGCTTTTTCGGGAGACAGCTCTGATCCTGTCTTTGCACAGCGAAAGGGAACGATGGTCATGGTGGTCTCATTCGTCGTCGTAGCCGTCAGGCTTGGCCTCCGGATTCCTCGCGTACAGCGGATTGAGGACATCCAGAACGAGCACTCCGATGACTCTGCCGATCGCGGTCCTGTAGGCAGTGAATTCAGCCTCGGTGCATCGGTCCATTACCAAGCGGATCGATTCGTCCAAACGACCGATGATGTCGTTCAGTTCGCCACTGAGTTTCTTCGCCAAGGTCGTCTCCATAGGCGTCGTCTTCGCGGCCCTCACGGACAACAGCCACGAGCCGAGCCTACAAGCGCATTCGCGACGCAGGCGTCGAAGACCCACGTTTGAAAGTCAGGAACCAGACTTCAGTAGCGAGCTCTTGATCCGCACATCGCTCTGGGCAAATGACTTTCAACATCTTTGTCCCATCCTCAGAAATCAGGATCCAGTTCTCGAATTGCTTTGCGGAAGATGACTCAGCGGGATACCCGATGGTGCTGTGTATCTCGCCAAGAGTCTTTCCATTGAAGTCCATGGACCATGCCTGCGGAACCTCGGCTTGCTGCTTCGAGTCGCATCCGAGCTGGGTCAGGGCGAGTCCCATGAATGCCCAGACGGCCGAATCGAACAGCCTGCGCAGCATCAGTTTTGACATGTGCATCTCCTGTAGACCGGTGTCCCCTGCGGCGATGTTGTCGAATCCCACGGCCATCCGGTTGTATGCGAGCCACTTCCTGAGCCAGCTCCGATCGACGATACACCGGGCACTTTCACGATGGCGACATGACCGGATGCGTCAGCATAGTTGTGGGCAACGGCAACCACATCTCCTGGCTGCGGCGTCTCGACGACAGGGAAGTTGGGGATGATTGCTTCTGGATTGGCCCATGTGCCAGCGCTGAAGGGCATGCCCAGAAAGTTCCTGTGAGGAGCGACGCCGGTCGATTGCAGGACATCATCAAGGAAGAAGTTGCACTTGTTGGTATTGGGACCCGGGCGTGATTCCGCAGAGTAGCTGTACCGCCGATCATTGTTCAGCAGTTCAGCCTGGGCCAAGATTGCGCTGCAATCGCAAAGCCCCATTGGATCGATCCCGCTGAGCGGGTTGTTGCCCGCATACGTGTACGTGGACAAGCTCCCACCCGCCAGCCCCATCGCATCACTCTGCGTGTAGCCCCCGCCCTCCTTCCGGTAGTAGCGGTTCCAGTTGTAGAACAGCCCCGACTCCTCATCCGAATACTGCCCCGGGAAGCGCAGGTTGAAGGTGAAGTCACCGAGCCCCGCCGGGTTGGTCAGTGGCGCGGTGGTGCCGAAGGGCTCGGCCATCCAGCTCCAGCGCTGGCGGCCTTCGCGGTCGACCACCACGCGCGGCGTGTTCAGGTGATCGGTGTGGATGAAGTAGACGAGCGGTACCCCCCGTCGAGTCCGTGGGGTCCGGCATGAACACCGCGACCGGCACGTTGTCCAGCCAGACGTATTCGCGAATCGCCCGACCTTGCTGGTCGTACTCGCCGAGCAGCTGGCCCTGCGGGTCGTACACAAAGATGACGGTGCTCTGCGGCCCCGCGTTCGTGAACTTGCGGATGCGCCGCCGCTCGGTGTCGTAGCTGTAGCGCGCGGTCATCCCGCCTCGCGACAGCACCGCCAGCTGCCCCGGCAGGTCGTAGCTCGCGGTGTAGCCGGCGCTGTCGCTGGTCGTGTTCCCGGCGTTGTCATAGCCGAAACTGCGCGCCGGGTTGGT
>NZ_JBFUGW010000367.1:0-5040 GCF_056402735.1 Rhizobacter sp. P3_C12 | reverse complement strand
CGCTCGGCCTGACCGCGCTGGCCGAGCGGCTGCAGCAGCGCCTCGGGCTGCTCGCACCGCTGCCGCAGGTGCCGGCCTCGCGGCAGAACGCGCTCGCCGCGGCGCTCGACTGGAGCCACGGGCTGCTGTCGCCGGCCGAGCAGCAGGTGTTCCGCCGGCTCGGCGTGTTCCCGGGGGCGTTCGAGCTCGACCGCGCCGCGCTGTGCCTGGCCGACGACGACCTGCCGGCACCGCGCGTCATCGAGACGCTGCTCGACCTGGCCGACCGCTCGCTGCTGAGCGTCGACCGGGCAAGCGCACCGCGCTACCGCCTGCCGGAGAGCATCCGGCTGTACGCGCTCGACAGGCTGCAGGCCTCGGGTGAAGCGGCCGCCGTGCGGGCCGCCTTCGCGCGTGGCATGTGCGCGGTGTTCGACGAGGCCTACGAGGACCACTGGCGCTCGAACCCGCACGGCGCGCCCGGCGCCTGGCGCGACCGCTGGGCGCCCGAACTCGACGACCTGCGCGCCGCGCTGGACGAGGCCACCGCGAACGACCCGGACACGGCCGTCGCGCTGTACGGCTCGTCGTCACCGCTGTGGGGGGCGCTGCTGCTGCATGCCGAGGCCCGCGAGCGCGGCGAAGCGCTGGTCGGCCGGCTCTCCGACGGCCTGCCGTTGCAGGTGCTCGCGCGCTTCTGGGAGGGCTTGGCCCGGGCGCACAGCACCGAATACCCGCTGCGCTGCCGGGCCGCGGCCGAGCTGGCCGCGCAGCGCTACGCCGAGCTGGGCGATGCGCGCGGCGAGTACCTGGCCTGGGCCGAGTTCGCGCTGAACTGGCGTCTCGACCACCCCGAGGCGCGGCGGGCGCTGGCGCGCGCGAAGGCGATCGAGGATCCGCGCTGGCCGGCACCGGTGCTGGTGCACGGCCGCACCACCGAGGCGGTGCTCGACTTCACCGGCGGCGACGCCGAGCGCGGCCGCGAGAGCCTGCTGTCGCTCGCGCTGCTGTGCGAGCGCGACGGCTACCTCGAAGGCATGCTGCGCACCGGTGCGAACCTGGTCGACATCGACCGCCACACCGGCCGCAGCGCCGACGCGATCCGGCGCGGCGAGGCGCTGCTCACGCGGCTGCCGCCCGGGCGGGCGTCGGCCAACGAGTTCACGCTGTTCGCGAACCTGGTGGGGGCGCTGCTCGACCAGGGCGAGGTCGTGCGCGCGCGGGCCGTCGTCGGCGAGTGCGCGCGGCGGCTGCGGCGCCTGCCCGAGGACAGCTGCATGTGGTCGATGCTCGACCTGTTCGGCGTGCTGCATGCGCTGTCGGGCCGCACCGACGCGGCCGCGCGGCTGGCGGGCGCCTCGGTGCGCAACTACCGCGAGCGCGGCCGGCTGGTGCGGCAGCCGAATGAAGAGGCCGACCGGGCGCGGCTGGCCGGGCTGCTGGCGCGGCACCCCGATGCCGCCGAACTCGCGGCCTGGCAGGCCGAGGGCGAGCTGCTGACGATCGCCGAGGCCTGCGAGCTGGCCTTCGCGGCCGGCAACCACCCCCGTTCTCCCTGAGCTTGTCGAAGGACCTGAGCTTGTCGAAGGACCTGCTCGCAGGTCACCGGGGCTTCGACAGGCTCAGCCCGAACGGATTACCGCTCAGAGCTGCCGCGCCTCGAAGGTGTTGCACTGCTCGACGCTGCCGCCCTGGAAGCCGCGCTTGAACCAGCTGACGCGCTGCGCGCTGGTGCCGTGCGTGAAGGTTTCCGGCACCACGGTGCCCTGCGACTTGCGCTGCAGCGTGTCGTCGCCGATCTGGGTGGCGGCGTTCAGCGCCTCTTCGACGTCGCCCTGCTCCAGGATCTGGCGGGCGCTCTGCGCATCGTGGGCCCAGATGCCGGCGAAGCAGTCGGCCTGCAGCTCCAGGCGCACGCTCAGCGCGTTCTGCTGCGCTTCGCTGACGCGCCCGCGCATCGCGTCGACCTTGCCGCTGATGCCCAGCAGGTTCTGCACATGGTGGCCGACCTCGTGCGCGATCACGTAGGCCTGCGCGAAATCGCCGGGCGCGCCGAGCCGCGTGCGCATGGTCTCGTAGAAGCTCAGGTCGATGTAGACCTTCTGGTCGCCCGGGCAGTAGAACGGGCCCATCGCGGCCTGGCCGCGGCCGCAGGCGGTGGGCTCGCTGCCGCGGAACAGCCGCAGCTTCGGCTCGCGGTAGGTGCCGCCCATCTGCTTGAACTTGGCGCGCCACACGTCTTCGGTGTCGGCCAGCACCACCCCGACGAAGCGTGCCATCTTGTCGTCGGCCGGCGGCTTGCCGGCAGGCGCCTGCTGCTGGGTGGGGACCGCGCCGCCATCGCCGCCGCTGAGCAGGCTCAGCACCGTGAGGGGGTTGACGCCAAAGATCCAGCCGGCCACCAGCGCGATGGCGACCGAGCCGAGGCCGATGCTGCGGCCGCCGAAGCCGCGGCCTCCGCCGCCACCTCCACCGCTGCTGCGGGCGTCTTCGACGTTGTCGCTCTCGCGGTTGCCTTCCCATTTCATGGTGTTCCCCCGGCTGGTGGCTGGAGGGGCCATGGTAACGAGAAGACCCCGCCGTGGGGATCAGTGCATGTCGGGGTCGGTGGCGAGGTACAGGCCGAACAGCTGCAGCGCCGCCCGCTGCAGCGCCGCATCGGCACTGCCGTGCGCGACGGCGATGCGCTCGTAGGCGTAGGGCCGGTCGAACATCATGCGGGCGATGTTGACCGGCGTTCCGTCGCGGGCCATCAGCGTGCGGAAGCCGGACAGCGCCAGCAGGTCGGCGATCAGCGGCAACTGGCGCGGTGCCTCGGGGGGAGGCAGCAGCGACGGGGGCAGTTGCGAAGGTGAGAACGGATCGGTCAGGGCCGGCATGAGACCTCCATGCATCGCGGCGCAACACGCGCGCCGTGCTGCACACGATAGCCAGCCCAGGCGCGCGGTGATCCCGCGATATGGAGGGTGCAGTGCCGCTACTTCGGCGAAGGCGGCGGGGGCTGCCCGGGATCCGTGGCACCGTGCACGGCCGGCCCGGTGTCGCGGATGAAGTCGTCGAGCTTGTCGCACCACTCGGCCGCCGGCGCCTCGAGCGCTTCGAGCGACAGCACCTCGATGCCCGCGTCGGCCAGCATCTTGTCCGAGGCCTGGTTCAGCGCGACCTGGTGGGATTTCTTCTCGAGGAACACCACCCGCTGGATGCCGACCTGGATGATCGACTGCACGCAGCGCGGGCATGGGAACTGCGTCGTGTAGATCGTGCTGGCGGTGAGCGGCAGCACCACGCAGTTGAGGATGGCGTTCACCTCGGCGTGGACGATGTAGCTGTGGCGCGACTGCACCGGATCGTCGTCGATGTCGCTCCAGTACGACGGATCGTCGTCGTTGCAGCCGCGCGGCAGGCCGTTGTAGCCGACGCCCAGGATCTTGTTGTCCGCGCTCGCGATGCAGGCGCCGTTGCGCTTGCGGCCGTCCTTCGAGCGGGCGGCGGCGAGCAGCGCGACGCCCATGAACATCGAATGCCAGTGGATCAGCGGGGTGTTTTGCATGGCCGACATGTTAGGGCCCTTCACGCCGGCGGCAGCTCCGCCACGTCGCTGCGGTCCTTCAGGCTCACGCCGCTCAGCTGCAGCCGCAGCGATTCGCGCGCCAGCCACACCAGCCGGCGCGCCGCGGGCGCAT
Source organism: Rhizobacter sp. P3_C12 (assembly GCF_056402735.1). Classification (NCBI taxonomy): domain Bacteria; kingdom Pseudomonadati; phylum Pseudomonadota; class Betaproteobacteria; order Burkholderiales; family Sphaerotilaceae; genus Rhizobacter; species Rhizobacter sp. P3_C12. The sequence goes on along the minus strand of NZ_JBFUGW010000367.1, from coordinate 1,378 downwards.
ACGGCAGGCCTTCGGGCCGCACGTTCGAGATGCAGTTGCGCTCGGCATCGCTGCGGCCGCGCCGTGGCGCCCAGGTGAGGTAGATCCCCAGGCTGTCCGGCGAGCTCAGCCCCGGGCGCTCGCCGATCAGCATCACGACCAGCCGGGCCCGCAGCAGCTCGCCGACCGGGTCGCCGAGCGCCACGCGGGCCTGCCGCGCGACGACGACGGGGCCGAAGGTCCATTCGGGCGGCGCCTGCGCGCGGATCTCGGCGACCAGCGGCGCGGCATGGCGGCTCACCGCCAGCGAGGACAGGCCGTCGCCGATCACCAGTTGCACGTCGCAGCCGCCCGCCGTGTCGGCCAGGCGTGCCGCCGAGGCCTCGTCGAGCCGGCGGCCGAGGTCGGGCCGCAGCAGGTAGGTGGCACGGTCGGGCGCGGCGCTGTGCACCTGCAGCGTCGGCCAGCCGGCCTGCTGCAGCGTGGCGCACAGCGCATCGGCATCGAGCGGCACATGCACCGCGTCGCGCGCCTGCGCATGCGCAAAGCCGAAGCGCAGCAACTCGCCGGTCGGCAGGCTGACGCCGGCCCGGCCGAGCGCCACCCGCGCCGCGGTGTGCACGCGCAGGGCGCCCCACGGGTCGCGGGTGATCGCGTCCTTGGCCGACTCCTGGGTCACGCCGCGAGCCTCGGCAGGTCCAAGCGCTCGATCAGGCTGTGGCCGGGCGCGATCGGCAGCACGCGGCCGGCCTCGTCGGTGATGCGCATCTTCTGCAGCCAGGCCTCGAACTCCGGTGCACGCTGCAGGCCGAGCAGCTCGCGCAGGTACAGCGCGTCGTGGAACGAGGTGCTCTGGTAGTTCAGCATGATGTCGTCGGCGCCCGGCACGCCCATGATGAAGCTCAGGCCCGCCGCGCCGAGCAGCGTCATCAGCGTGTCCATGTCGTCCGAGTCGGCCTCGGCATGATTGGTGTAGCAGACGTCGCAGCCGAGCGGCAGGCCCATCAGCTTGCCGCAGAAGTGGTCTTCGAGGCCGGCACGGATGATCTGCTTGCCGTCGTACAGGTACTCCGGCCCGATGAAGCCGACGACGGTGTTGGTGAGCAGCGGTGAGAACGCGCGCGCCACCGCGTAGGCACGGGCCTCGCAGGTCTGCTGGTCGACGCCGTGGTGCGCGTCGGCCGACAGCGCCGAGCCCTGGCCGGTCTCGAAATACATCACGTTGGCGCTGGTCGGGTCGCCCACCGTCGCGCGCTTCAGCGACAACGCGGCGGCCTGCGCCTCGCGCAGCAGCGCGAGGTCGATGCCGAAGCTCGCGTTCGCCCGCTGCGTGCCGGCGACCGACTGGAACACCAGGTCGACCGGCGCGCCGGCCTCGATCGCCTGCACGGTGTTGGTG
>NZ_JBFUGW010000366.1:0-5053 GCF_056402735.1 Rhizobacter sp. P3_C12 | reverse complement strand
ACGAAGTACCGTCCGGGCGGTTCAATCGACCCGACGTCCGGGCAACAATCCACGCTTCCAGGAGACACACGCATGACGATCGCTTTCCACAGCCGCCGCCGCAACATCGCCGTGGCCGCCACGGCACTGGCCGCCGGCTTCTTCCTGACCGCCGCCCATGCCGATGACGCCAAGCCGCGCGTCGGCCTGGTGATGAAGTCGCTGGCCAACGAGTTCTTCAAGAACATGACCGAGGGCGCGCTGGCCCACGAGAAGAAGCGCGGCGACTTCGCGTTGAAGGCCGTCGGCATGCAGTCGGAGACCGACTTCGATGCGCAGACCGCCGCGGTCGAGAACTTCGTGACGCAGAAGTACGACGTGATCGTGATCGCGCCGGCCGATTCGCGGGCGATGGTCGCGCCGGTCGCGAAGGCGCTGAAGGCCGGCATCACGGTCGTCAACTTCGACGTGGCGCTGGACCCCGCGGCGATGAAGAAGGCCGGCCTCGACCTCGCCTTCGTCGGCCCCGACAACCGCGCCGGCGCCAAGATGGCCGGCGACGAACTCGCGAAGGCGATCGGCCCGGGCGCCAAGATCGTCATCATCGAAGGCAACCCCGGCGCCGACAACGCGCTGCAGCGCAAGCTGGGCTTCGAGGACGCGGCCAAGGCCGGCAAGCTGAACATCGTCGCGTCGCAGACCGCGCACTGGGAGACCGAGGAGGCGAACGCCGTCTTCTCGAACATCCTGACCGCCAACCCCGACATCAAGGGCGTGATGGTGGCCAACGACTCGATGGCGCTCGGCGTCTCGAAGGCACTCGATGCCGCGGGCAAGTCCGGGCAGATCAAGGTGGTGGGCTTCGACAACATCCCGGCCATCCGCCCGCTGATCAAGCAGGGCAAGGTGCTCGCCACCGTCGACCAGTTCGGCAGCGAGATGGCCGCCAACGCGATCGACTACGGCATCAAGTCGCGCAAGGACAAGCAGCCGCTGAAGGGTTGGGTCAAGACGCCGATCGAGCTCGTCACGGCCAAGAACCTGAAGTAAGACCGCGCTGCCCAGGGAGCCCGCGCGTGGACCAGCACGACAACAACATCACCGCCGCCACCACCACCGCCGCCGTCGCGCTCGAGCTGCAAGGCTTGACGCGCCGGCACCCCGGCGTGGTCGCGCTCGACGGCGTCGACCTCACGCTGATGCGCGGCGAGGTGCACGCGCTGGCCGGCGAGAACGGCGCCGGCAAGTCCAGCCTGATCAAGATCCTGTGCGGCGCCGACCGCCCCGACGCCGGCCGCATGCGGCTGTTCGGCGAGGCCTACGCGCCGCACTCGCCGCTGGCGGCGATGCGCGCCGGCATCCGCGTCGTGCACCAGGAGCTGCACATGCTGGGCGAGCTGTCGGTGGCCGAGAACCTGCTGTTCGAGCGGCTGCCGCGCACCCGGCTCGGGCTGCTCGACCGCGCCGCGATGGACCGGCGGGCGCGCGAGCTGCTCGCGCTGGTCGGGCTGGACGAGCTGTCGCCGGCCACGCGCGTCGGCACGCTGGGCATGGCGCAGCAGCAGCTGATCGAGATCGCGAAGGCGCTGTCGAACCAACGGGGTGGGGCAGCACGCATCGTCATCATGGACGAGCCGACCGCCACGCTGACCCCGCGCGAGACCGACCGCCTGCTCGCGATCATCCGCAAGCTGCGCGACGACGGCGTCACGGTGGTGTTCGTCTCGCACCACCTGCAGGAGCTGTTCGAGGTCTGCGACCGCGTCACGGTGCTGCGCAACGGCCGGCACGTCGCGACGCAGCCGATGGCCGGCACCTCGACCGGCGAGCTGGTGCGGCTGATGGTGGGGCGCGAGCTGGTCGAGCGGCCGCCGCGCGTCGCGCCGGTGCTCGACGCCAACCGGCCCACGGCACTGCGCGTCGAGGGCCTGCGCCACGCCGGCCGGCGCGATGCGTCGTCCGAGACCGCGCCGATCAGTTTCAGCCTGCGCTATGGCGAGATCGTCGGGCTCGCCGGCCTGGTCGGCTCCGGCCGCACCGAGACGCTGCGCGCGATCTTCGGCGCCGACCGGGCTGCTGCCGGGCAGGTCTTCCGCGACGACCGCCCGGTGCGCATCGCGAGCCCGCGCGACGCGCTCGCGCACGGCATCTGCCTCGTCACCGAGAACCGCAAGGAAGAAGGCCTGGTGCTCGACATGCCGATCCGCGCCAACCTGAGCCTGGCGCAGCTCGGTGCGGTGTCGCGCGGCGGGCTGCTGAAGGCCGAGGCCGAGAACGCCGCGGCGCGCCGCATGGCCGGCGAGCTGCAGATCCGGCTCGCGTCGATCGCGCAGCCGGTGCGCCAGCTGTCCGGCGGCAACCAGCAGAAGGTGGTGCTCGGCAAGTGGCTGCTGCGCGACCCGAAGGTGCTGCTGCTCGACGAGCCGACGCGCGGCGTCGACGTCGGTGCCAAGGCCGAGATCCATGCGCTGCTCGAACGCATGGCCGCGCAGGGCCTGGCGGTGCTGGTGGTGTCGTCCGACCTGCGCGAGCTGATCGGCCTGTGCGACCGCATGCTGGTGATGAGCCGCGGCGTGCTGGTCGGCGAGGTGCCGCGCGCGCAGTTCGATGAAGAGGCCATCCTCGCGATGGCCTACCGTGAATACCTGGTGCGCCCGCAGCAAGCGGCACGAGAAGCAGCCTGAGGCATGGATGCGATGCAAACGATGAACCTGACTCCCCCGAAACCCGCCGGCGGCGCCTCGGCGGGCGACCGCGCCGCGCTGGTGCTGCGCGAGGCCGGCATCGGCCTGGCGCTGYTGCTGCTGGTGGGCGTGTTCGCGCTGCTGTCGCCGATCTTCCTGACGACCGGCAACCTGACGAACATCTTCACGCAGATCTCGATCAACGTGATCCTCGCGGTCGGCCTGACCTTCGTGATCCTGATCGGCGGCATCGACCTGTCGGTCGGCTCGGTGATGGCGTTCTGCGCGGTGGTGGCCGGCACGGTGCTGAAGCTCGACGGGCTCGAGCCGGCGGCGGCGATCCCGCTGGCGCTCGCCGCGAGCATCGCGGTCGGCGCGGCCTGCGGGCTGGTCAACGGCGCGGTGTCGGCGTGGTGGGCGATCCCGTCGTTCATCGTCACGCTCGGCATGCTGAACATCGCGCGCGGCGCTGCGCTGCAATGGACGCAGGCGCGTTCCATCTACGAATTCCCCGATGCCTTCAACAACTTCGGCAGCGCCACGCTGCTGGGCGTGCCGGCGATCTTCCTGGTGGCGCTCGCGCTGGTGGCGGCCGGCTGGTTCGTGCTCAACCGCACCGTGTTCGGCCGGCTGGTCTACGCGATCGGCAACAACGAGGAGGCGGTGCGGCTGGCCGGCCACAACGTGCGCTTCCACAAGATCGCGGCCTTCGTGATCTGTGGCGCGGCGGTCGGCGTCGGCGCGGTGATCTACATGACGCGGCTGACGATCGCGAGCCCGATCTCTGGCATCGGTTTCGAGCTGAACGCGATCGCGGCGGTGATCATCGGTGGCACGAGTCTTTCCGGCGGGCGCGGCTCGATCATCGGCACGCTGCTCGGAGCGTGCATCATCGGGGTCCTGGCCAACGGCCTGATCCTGATCGGCATGAGCGACTTCCTTCGACAGATGGTCACCGGTTTCGTCATCATCCTCGCGGTGGTGCTGGACGTGCTGCGCGCACGGCTGGCGCAGCGTGCGGCGCGATGAACCACACCGAACGCAGCGGTGGCAGCGGCGGTGGCCGCGAGGCGCGCGTGCCGGCCCGCCTCAGCACCATCAAGGACGTGGCGCAGCAGGCCCAGGTGTCGGTGACGACGGTGTCGCACGTGGTCAACGGCACGCGCTTCGTCAGCGAGGCGGCCCGCCAGCGGGTGCAGCAGGCGATCGAGGAGCTGCGCTACGTGCCGAGCGCGCTGGCGCGCAGCCTGAAGAGCAACCGCACCCACACCGTCGGGATGATGATCCCGAACAGCTCGAACCCGTATTTCGCCGAGATCATCCGCGGCATCGAGGACACCTGCTACGAAGCCGGCTTCAACGTGATCCTGTGCAACTCCGACGACGATCCGCTGAAGCAGAGCACCTACGTGCGCCTGCTCAGCGAGAAGCAGGTCGACGGGCTGATCGTGATGTCGTCCGGGGCCGACGGCGAGCTGCTCGATACCTTGCGCGACGCCAACATGCCGCAGGTGGTGGTCGACCGCGAGATCGACGACCTGGAGGCCGACCTGGTCGAGGTCAACCACGAGGCCGGCGGCGTGATCGCGACCGAGCACCTGCTGTCGCTCGGGCACCGGCGCATCGCCTGCATCGCCGGGCCGCAGACGCTCTCGTCGGCGCGCCAGCGCGTGCTGGGCTACCACCGCGCGCTGCGCGAGGCCGGCCTGGCGGTCGACGACCGGCTGCTGCGCAGCGCCGATTTCACGAGCGCCGGCGGCCATGCCGCGATGGTCTCGCTGCTGCAGGCCGGCTTGCAGCCGACCGCGGTGTTCGTCTCGAACGACCTGATGGCGATCGGCGCGGTCTGCGCGGCGGCCTCGCACGGCCTGCGCATTCCGCAGGACCTGTCGGTGATCGGCTTCGACGACATCGCGCTGTCGGCCTACAGCAACCCGCCGCTGACGACCGTTGCGCAGCCCAAGCACCGCACCGGCGAACTGGCGGCGCAGCTGCTGATGCAGCGCATCGCCGACCGCGGGCGCGCGTTGCAGCGCGAGATCCTGCAGCCGTCGCTGACGGTGCGCCACTCGACCGGGCCGGTGCCTTCATGACGCAACGGCAAAGGATCGTCGTGCTCGGCAGCGTGAATGCCGATCTCGTGCTGCGCTGCGAACGCCTGCCGGCGCCCGGCGAGACGGTGCACGGCCGCGAGTTCAAGGTGCTGCCGGGCGGCAAGGGCGCCAACCAGGCGGTGGCCGCGGCGCGGCTGGGCGCGGCGGTCAGCTTCATCGGCCTGCCGGCGCCCGGCGAGACGGTGCACGGCCGCGAGTTCAAGGTGCTGCCGGGCGGCAAGGGCGCCAACCAGGCGGTGGCCGCGGCGCGGCTGGGCGCGGCGGTCAGCTTCATCG
>NZ_JBFUGW010000365.1:0-5067 GCF_056402735.1 Rhizobacter sp. P3_C12 | reverse complement strand
TCGTGAACTGACTGTCGCCGACTGTTTGACCACAACGAACGAAGTGAGTGACGGGAGTTTCGGCGACGGGCCATCAAACCAGTCAGCGCAGGGGAGTCATTGCCCCGCCAGGGGCGATGACCGCACCGGCCGGCGCGCCACAGCCTCCCCCCACCCGCCTTCAAGCGCCAACGCTATGCATACACCGTCACGACCTGGTAGCCCAGCGCCGCCAGGTCGCCGCCCGGCGACCACAGCCGCGACACCTGGTTCACGTAGCCGCCGGCGGCTGCGAGTGCCTCGGTGTCGATGCGCCACCAGCCGTCGGCCGGCAGTTCGTGGGCGACCGGGCGGAGCTCCAGCTCCCACGACACCGAACTGGCCGGCGTCGGCCKCTTGAAGCGGCTGAGCGCCGGCGTCGGCGGGGCGTCGGCCAGCAGCACGGTCAGCAGCTCCAGCGGCAGCGGCTGCGGCTCGCCCTTCGGGCGCAGGTGGATGCGGCTGTGCCAGGTGTCGGTGCCGGTGAACGGCAGCCCGCCTTCGGCCCAGCGCATGTCCAGGTGCTGCATGAAATTCGGCGCCACGCCGGGAATGAACGGCAGCGCGGGCGTCTCGTCCGGCCCGCGCTCGATGGACGGCATCGCCGGCGCCAGGCCGGGCAGCAGCGTCTCGCGCTCGCTGCCGAACACGCCCAGCAGCAGCGCCGCGGTCTCGCCGCCTTGCTGCACCAGCGCCTGCAACTGGCGCACGTTCCTGCCTTCGCGCAGCACCCGCACCGCCACCTGCACCGGACCCCGGGCGACCGGGCCGATGAAGCTCGTCTGCAGCGCGCGCAGCTGCACGCCGGCCGGCCAGCCCGCGCCGGCCACGTCGCGCATCGCCTGCACGGCCAGCGTCGAGATCAGGCCGCCGAACGAGGTGCGGCCCTGCAGCCAGTCGTCGCTGACCTCGAAATGCACCGCATCGCCGTCGCGCGTGCGCGCCGCCAGCAGCTGGGAAAGGGGGATGAACTCGGCCATGGTGTTCCTTCGGGTCAGGAATTGTGGGTGCCGGCCGCGGCGCTGCCTGCCGCGCAGGCGACAGCGGGCAGCTCGCGCCGCTCGGCATCGCTGCGCACCCCCAGCTCGATCAGCGCCATCACGTCGATCGCCTGCGCGGCCGGCACCGGGTTCGGTGCGCCGGCGACGATCGCATCGCGCACGCCGGCGTAGTACGCCGGGTAGTCGCCGTGCCGCAAGGGCAGCGGCGCGGTCTGCAGCGTCTCGCCGTCCGGCCCCGTGGTGCTGAGCGTTGCCGCCTGCGTGTCGACGCCCCAGTCGGCGCCCGGCAGCGGCCGCTGGCCGGCCTTCAGCGCATCCTCCTGCGCATCCAGCCCCCATTTGACAAAACTGCCGCGCGTGCCGTGCGCCGCGAAGCGCGGGCCGGGCAGGGCGGCCAGCGCGCTGGCGCGCAGCGTCACGCGCAGGCCGCCGGCATAGGCCAGGCGGGCGTCGAAGCCGTCGTCGTTGACGGCGCCGTCGCGCTGCCGCGCGAGATCGAGCCGCAGCGCCTGCGGCCAGCCGAACAGCTGCAGCGCCTGGTCGAGCAGGTGCGGGCCGAGGTCGAACCACAGGCCGCCACCGAGCGGCGATTGCTCGCGCCAGCGCTGCCGCACCACCGGGCGGAAGCGGTCGAAGCGCGATTCCAGCTCGACGATGCGGCCCAGTTCGCCGCGCGCCAGCAGCGCGCGCAGCGTCAGGAAATCGCCGTCCCAGCGGCGGTTGTGGAACACCGACAGCACGCGCTGCTGCTCGCGCGCCACGGCATCCAGCTGCTGCGCCTGCGCGAGCGTCACGGTGAACGGCTTGTCGACCACCACGTGCTTGCCGGCCCGCAAGGCCGCGAGCGCCAGCGGGTGGTGGCTGTCGTTGGGGCTCGCGATGACGACCAGGTCGACGTCGTCGCGTGCGCACAGCGCGAGCGGATCGGCCTCGACCGGCAGGCCCGGCCAGCCGCGGGCGACCTTGGCCGCATCGCTGCTCGCGAAGGCTGCGAGCCGCAGCCCCGGAACGCTCGCGATCAGCGGGGCATGGAAGACCTGGCCGGCGAAGCCGTAGCCGATCAGGCCGACGCGCAGCAGGCCGACGCTCAGGGCGGGGGAAGCGGTGTGGGGCATGGCGATCTTCGAGCGAATGTCCGAGGGGAGGAGCGGGGCACTGTAACGGAGCCGGCCGCGCGGCAATGGCATGATGCGCGCCGCACTTCCTGAAGGATCCCCTGGACATGAGCTTCGCTCCCCGCCTCGCCGCCGCCCCGTGGCTGTTCGCCGCCTGCATCGCCGGCGTGCTGGCCCTGCCGGCCCATGCCGCCGACAAGCCGAAGAAGGAATCGACCCTCGGCAAGGCCAAGCCCGGCGCCGCCTTCCTGACCAAGGAACAGCTGCGCGCCTGCCTGGCCCAGAACGACCGCGTGAAGGCGCAGCTCGCCGAGACGCTGCCGCTGCAGACCGCGCTGAAGAAGGAAGGCGACGACCTGGCCGCTGCCGGCGACGCGCTGAAGGCCGATCGCGAGAAGATCGACACGACGAATGACGAGGCCGTCAAGGCCTTCAACGAGCGCCTGGCCGCCCGCGACAAGGCGGTGGAGGCCTACAAGGCCAACAGCGAGGCCTACAACGCGAAGGTCGAGGCGCTGCAGGCGGACAAGGCCTCGTACGTCGCCAATTGCGATGGCCGGCGCTATTTCGAAGATGAGGAATTGCAAATCAAGGGCGGCAAGTAAACGCGGGTCGGCCTCCCTAGAATCGACGGCTTCTTCCCTGACCGAGAGAAGCCGTCATGACCCTTGCCACAAGCAGTCACTCCAGCAACCCGCTGCTGCAGCCGTGGGACACCCCGCACGGGCTGCCACCGTTCGACCGGGCCCGCCCCGAGCACTTCGCCGAGGCCTTCGAGGTGGCGCTGGCCGAGCAGCGTGCCGAGATCGATGCGATCGGCGCGCAGGCCGCGGCCCCTGGCTTCGACAACACGCTGGCGGCCTTCGACCGCAGCGGCCGGCTGCTGGCGCGGCTGGAAGGCATGTTCCACAACCTCACGTCGAGCGAGACCTCGCCGGCGCTGCAGGCGGTGGAGCGGCAGCTCGCACCGCGCATGGCGGCGCACGGCAACGCGATCTACATGCATGCGGCGCTGTTCCAGCGCATCGACACGCTGCATGCGCAGCGCGACTCGCTCGGGCTCACAGCCGAGCAGCGGCGCCTGCTGGAGCGGGTGCACCTCGAGTTCGTGCGGGCCGGCGCCAAGCTGCAGGGCGCGGCGCGCCAGCGGTATGGCCAAGTGATGGAGCGGCTGGCCGAGCTGATGACGCAGTTCGGCCAGAACGTGCTGGCCGATGAATCGGCCTTCCGCCTCGAGCTGCGCGCCGAGCGCGACCTCGCCGGGCTGCCGGAATTCGTGCGTGCCGCGGCGCGCCAGGCCGGTGCGGACCGCGGCATCGATGCGGCGGTGATCACGCTGTCGCGCTCGCACATCGTGCCGTTCCTGACCTTCTCCGAGCGCCGCGACCTGCGTGAGCAGGCGTGGCGCGCCTGGGTCTCGCGCGGCGAGCACGAGGGCGCGCACGACAACCGGCCGGTGGCGCGCGAGATCCTGCAGCTGCGGGCCGAGCAGGCCCGGCTGCACGGCCATGCGAGCTATGCCGACTACGCACTGGGCGACACGATGGCCGGTTCGCAGGCCGCGGTGAACCGGCTGCTGCAGCAGGTGTGGGTGCCGGCGAAGGCGCGCGCGGCCGAGGAGCGCGAGGCGCTGAAGGCGTTGTTGCTGACGCTGCCGCAGTCGCAGCGGCCGGCCGCCGGCGAATCACAGGAGATCGAGGCCTGGGACTGGCGCTACTACGCCGAGAAGGTGCGCCAGGCGCGCTACGACCTCGATGAAGCCGCGGTCAAGCCCTACTTCCCGCTCGACCGCATGGTCGAGGCGGCGTTCGACTGTGCGCAGCGCCTGTTCGGGCTGCGCTTCACGGCGCGCGGCGACCTGCGCGCCTACCACCCCGACGTGAAGGTCTACGAGGTCAGCGGCAGCGATGGTGCGCTGGTCGGCATCTTCCTGCACGACAACTTCGCGCGGCCGAGCAAGCGCAGCGGCGCGTGGATGGGTTCGTACCGGCAGCAGACGCGCAACGTCGTGGGCCAAGGCGAAGAGAGGGGAAGCGACGTGCTGCCGATCGTCGTCAACAACAACAACTTCGCGAAGGGCTCGCCCGGTGCGCCGACGCTGCTGAGCTTCGACGATGCGGCCACGCTGTTCCACGAGTTCGGCCATGGCCTGCACGGGCTGTTGTCGAGCGTGACCTACGAGCGCCTGTCGGGCACCAACGTGCTGCGCGATTTCGTCGAGCTGCCGTCGCAGATCTTCGAGCACTGGCTGGCCGAGCCGGAGGTGCTGAAGCGGCACGCGCGCCACGTCGAGACCGGCGCGCCGATCCCCGATGCGCTGGTCGAGCGGCTGCAGGCGGCGCGCAAGTTCAACCAGGGCTACGAGACGGTGCGCTACACCGCCTCGGCGCTGGTCGACATGGCGGTGCATGYGGTGGGCAACCCGGAGGGCATCGACATCGTCGCCTTCGAGGCGGCCGAGCTCGAGCGCATCGGGCTGCCGCACGGCGTCGGGCTGAACCATCGGCTGCCGCATTTCCAGCACCTGTTCTCGAGCGCCAGCTATGCGGCCGGCTACTACGTGTACCTGTGGGCCGAGGTGCTCGATGCAGACGGCTACGACGCCTTCACCGAGGCGGGCAGCCCGTTCGACCCGGCGGTTGCGAAGCGGCTGCTTGCGCATGTCTATTCCGTGGGCAACAGCCGTGAGCCGGGGGAGACCTACCGGGCCTTCCGGGGGCGCGATGCATCTGTGGAACCGATGCTGCGGGACCGGGGGCTGTTGACGTCTTGAGTCCTGCGCGACAAAGGCGCGTGGGGGGAGGCTGTGGCGCGCCGGCCGGGCCGGTCATCGCCCCTGGGGGCGCTGACTCCCCTGCGCTGACTGGTTTGATGGCCCGTCGCCGAAACTCCCGCCACTCACTTCGTTCGTTGTGGTCAAACAGTCGGCGACA
>NZ_JBFUGW010000364.1:0-5078 GCF_056402735.1 Rhizobacter sp. P3_C12 | reverse complement strand
GTGCTGGTGCTGGCGGCGAGCCTCGGGCTGCGCGCGGCGACGGTGCCGGCATCCGCCCCCGCAGCAGCGTCCTCGCCCGACATCGCGATGGTCCCGATCGCCGCGTGGCCGGCGGCCTCGGCCGCGTCGGGCATCGACATGCGCCTGGTCTACAAGACCGTCACGCTGCCATCGGCGCGCCGCGGTGCGCCGTATGGTCCGCGCGAGGTGGTGAAGGGCGGCACGCCGCCGTACCGCTACACGATCGACGGCAAGCTGCCGCCGGGGCTGGTGCTGACCGAGGACGGCCGGCTCAGCGGATTGCCGGCCGAGAACGGCAGCTTCCGCTTCGTGCTGGGCGTGCAGGATGCAGCGTCGCCCTCGCGCGCCGCGCAGCAGGCGTATGTGCTGAACGTCTACACGCCGGTGCTGCGGCCGGCCGCGGCGGCATCGGCTGCCATGGCTGCATCTGCGCCCGCGGCAGCGCCGGCGCTGACGACGCTCGGCGTCGCCGATGCCGAGGCCACCGCGAACACGCAGGCCGGCCTGCCGGTCAGCTACAAGCTGACGCCGGCCGACCAGGCGGGCCTGGCGCCGGAGCCGGCAGCGCCCGCCGCGGCGCCCGTGCCGGTGCCGGCCTTGATGCCGGCGGACGGCCTGCCGCCCGCAGCCGTCACCGAGCCGGTGCCGCCGGTCGTGCCGAGCCCCGACCAGTTGCAGGCGGTGCTGCTGCCGTTGACCGACGTGGAGTACCCGACGCGCGCGCTGTTCGTCAACGCGCTGGAGCAGAGCCGCTGCGCCTACTACCGGGTGCACGTGACCGAGACGGCGCTGAAGCAGCAGCTGGCCGTCGACACGCAATGCCCGCCGCTGCCCCCGGCGTCTGCGGCATCCGCCCCCGCCACGCGCAAGCCGGTTGCCACCCCGGCCGCGGCCATCACCGCAGCCGGCAGCCTGAGCCTGCGCGAGTTCTACGACAACCTGCTGCCCGATGCGCTGCGCGCCGACATCGTGCGTGCGGCCGAGAAGCGGCATCCGTTCGGCGATGCGAAGCCGCTGCGCTTGAACGGCGCCGGCTGCGGCTGCACGCCGCAGCGTGTCGACAACGAGGTGATCGGCTTCGTGCCGTACTGGCTGGCCACCGAGGCGCCGCTGACGGTCGACTTCAGCCTGTTCACGCGCCTGAGCTACATGGGCGTGGTGCTGGCCGACAGCGGCAACTGGGTGCTGCCGCCGGGCTGGGACGGCCAGGCCGGCGGCTTTGCGCGCGAGACGCGCCGGCACGGCACGCGCGTCGACCTGGTGCTGTACCGGCGCGACTGGGCCTCGCTGCTCGCCCTGCCCGAGACCCAGCTCGACACCGCCGCGCGCAACGCGGCACGCAACGCGGTGGTGCTGGCCGACACGCGCGACGGCGCGTTGCAGGCCGGCCTCGACGGCCTGTTGCTGCCGCAGTGGCGCGAGTCGGAGTACGTCTACGACGGCCTCACGGTGTTCTTCGAGGATTCGCCCACCGAAGGTCCGCAGCAGAAGGCCTTCGCGCGCTTCCTGAAGCTCTTCCTGCAGCGGTTGGTGGCCGAGATGCAGGCGACCGGCCGCAGCTACCAGGCCAACATCGTCGTACCCGACAAGCTGCTCGGCGACACCGGGGCCTACAACTTCTCGGACCTGATGGACGTGCTCGAGACTGCCGAGCCGCGGCGCAGCAGCAAGGGCGTGGAGGAGGGGGCCAAGGTGCGCTACCGCGGCACCACCGACCTGACGATCGACTTCCTGGTGCTGCTGAGCGAGCCGACCGGCGCGAGCACGATGACGCTGCGCGCGCGCATCGATGCGACGCCGAACCTGTCGGGGCACCGCCGCATCGCCTTCCTGGAGAGCGTGGTGCCGATCGAGTTCCACCAGCGCGGCGAGAAGGCGGCCGCGCTGCCGCCGCAGGAGCGCGACCAGCTCGACCGCGACCTGGCCTACATCAAGTGGACCTATGGCGGCATCGGGCTGTGGCCGCTGCCGACGCCGGGCATCGGCAGCGGCGAGACGGTGCATGCGCTGCTGACGCACAACTACGCGGTGCCGCGCGGCGCGCTGGCCGGGCTGTGCGAGTTCGCCTGCCCGAACCGGCTGCCGCTGCGCCTGCTGTTCGAGGCACTGGTGCTGGCCGAGGGCATCGGCATCGCGCTGTATGCGTGGAACTGCCGGGTGCGGCGCATCGGCCGGCGCTACCTGCTGATGGTGTGGGCGGGGGCGCTGGCGACGCTGGTGCTGGCCTTCGTCGTGTTCAGCTGCGACCCCTCGCTGCAGCACTGGCGCGAGCAGAATTACCTGCTGTACGGACTGATCCTGCTGCTGTTCGCCGCAGGCATTTACGTGACGTTCAAGCCGAGAGTGGAGGCCCCATGAAAGTGCAACTGCATTCCAACGACCGCGACAACAGTGGCTCCGAGACCCCTGTGCATCAACGCGCGGCCGATCCGTTCCACGACAGCCCGCGCATGGTGGCGCAGCGCGCGCAGATCGAGGCGGCGTTCGGCGAGGCCGCGCAGCGCGCGCCCGATCTGGGCGAGCTCGAGGAAGAAGAGCCGATGCAGGCCAAGGCCGACCCCGCACGCGGCGGGCTGCCGGGCGACCTGCAGGCCGGCATCGAATCGCTGTCGGGCATGGACGTGTCCGACGTGCAGGTGCACCGCAACTCCGACAAGCCGGCGCAGCTGAACGCGCTGGCCTATGCGCAGGGCAACGACATCCACCTCGCGCCGGGCCAGGACCAGCACCTGCCGCACGAGGCCTGGCACGTGGTGCAGCAGCGCCAGGGGCGGGTCGAGCCGACGATGCAGATGGCCGGCGTCGGCGTCAACGACGATGCGTCGCTCGAGGAAGAGGCCGATGTGATGGGGGCCCGCGCACTGCAGGCGGCGGGGTTGGAGACCGACGGGCACTGACGCACCGCGCCGCGTGCGCATTCGGTCACGCGAAGGGGGCTCGATTCATCTCCAGTTCCGATGGGTCCTGCCGAAAGTCTGGGGAGTGGACAAGAGTAGGCCAAGCATTGCTGCGCCTGCCGAGATCCGCGCAGCTCCCTTCACTCCTTCGCTCCTGCCCCCATGAACACGACCCGCTCCCTCGTCGCCGGCTTCGCCGCGCTCGTCGCCCTCGTTCCCGTCGCCCAGGCGCAATCGAACCCCGAGAAGATCACGCTGTGCCACTCGCACGAAGAGGCGTACCCCTGGCTCATCAACGGCAAGCCCGGCTACAGCGCGCTGATGATGCAATCGATCGAGAAGCAGCTCGGTGTGGCGATCAAGCTCGCGCCGATGCCGTGGAAGCAGTGCATGGCCGAGGTCAAGAGCGGCACGATGGACGGTGCGATCAATGCGAGCTTCGCCGCTGACCGCGCCGAGTTCGCGGTGTACCCGGTCAAGCTCGACGGCGAGGCCGACGCCACCAAGCGCATGTACCGCGCCACCTACGCGCTGTACCGCCTCAAGGGCTCGGCCGCCGGCTGGGACGGCCAGAAGCTGAACGGCGTCGATGGCACCGTCGGCGCGCCGACCGGCTACTCGGTCATCGCGCAGCTGACCAAGATGGGTGCCAAGGTCGATGACAGTGCCAACGCCACCACCGAGATCCTGAAGCGCCTGGCCGCCGGCCGCTACCAGCTGGTCGCGCTGCAGACCACCGAAGCCGACGACACGCTGCAGGCCGAAGCCGATCTGCGCGCCAAGGTCGAGCGCATCAACCCGCCGCTGGCCGAGAAGCCGTACTTCACGATCTTCTCGAAGGTGTTCTACGCCAAGCACGGCCCGACCGCCAAGGAAGTGTGGAAGCTCGAGGGCAAGACGCGCGACTCCGTCGAGTTCAAGGGCCAGGTCGCCCACCTCGTGAAGTCGGTCGACTGATCGGGGAGCCGCCGTGAAAGTCAAAAGCACCATCTGGCTGTTGCCGGTGTCGTCGGCCCTCGTGTTCGCACTCGGGGTGATGGTCGTCTTCGCGTTCTCGACCCGCACCTCGCAGGCGCTGGACGCGGTCGGCAGCACGCACTACCCGTACCTCAGCGCGAGCCAGCAACTGGCCAGCCGCTTCGATGCGCTGGTCGTCAGCCTGCAGGGCGCGGCCTCCGACGGCGACAAGAAGCGCCTCGAGGAGACCGGCCACCAGGCCGAGCAGATCCGCGAGCTGCTGAAGGGCACGCAGGCGATCCCCGCGCGCGCTGCCGCGGCGCAGCGGCTGCAGGGCGAGTTCGATGCCTGGTATGCGTCGGCGCTGCAGGCCATCGGCATCGTGATCGGCAGCCAGCAGGGCGATGAAGCGGCGGCGCTGCAGAAGATGCAGGGCGCGCAGAAGCAGTTCGGCGCGTCGGTGAAGCAGGCGCAGGCCGAGGCCCAGGAGGGCTTCGACACCGCGCTCGCGGGCGCCAAGCGGAGCACCGCGTCGACGCTGGTGGCCATCCTCGCGAGCGCGGGGCTGGTGCTGGTGGGCCTCGGCCTCGGTTCGCGCTGGGTGATCCGCCAGGTGTGGCGCCAGCTCGGCGGCGAGCCCGAGTACGCCCGCGATGCGGTGCTGCGCGTGGCGCAGGGCGACCTGTCGCACGACATCGCGGTGCAGCCCGGCGCCGACGGCAGCCTGCTGCACGCGGTGCGCGACATGGTGCAGCAGCTGCGCAGCCTGGTCGGCGACGTGCAGAACGGCGCGCAGTCGATCAGCCATGCCACCACCGAGATCGCCAGCGGCAATGCCGATCTGTCGAACCRCACCGAGCAGCAGGCCAGCGCGCTGCAGCAGACGGCGGCGTCGATGCAGCAGATGACCGATTCGGTGCGGCTCAGCGCCGGCAACGCGCAGCAGGCCAACCAGTTCGCGGCGTCGGCGGCCGGTGTGGCCGACCGCGGYGGCGAGGTGGTGACGCGGGTCGTCGCGACGATGGACGAGATCTCGGCCTCGAGCCGCAAGATCGCCGACATCATCGGCGTGATCGACGGCATCGCGTTCCAGACCAACATCCTGGCGCTGAACGCGGCCGTCGAAGCGGCGCGTGCCGGCGAACAGGGCCGCGGCTTCGCAGTGGTGGCGAGCGAGGTGCGCTCGCTGGCGCAACGCAGTGC
>NZ_JBFUGW010000363.1:0-5087 GCF_056402735.1 Rhizobacter sp. P3_C12 | reverse complement strand
GCTCGATGCCTACGGCAACATGGGGCGCGGGCAGATCGTGCAGATCCTGAGCCAGCTGCAGGCCTTCAACCTCGCGGGCTCGGACGCCAACGCGACCAGCAGCAAGCGCTCGAAGGCCAAGCGCAGCAAGGTCGAGTACTTCGTGGCGCACGGCGGCGATTCGAGGCAGGGCCGTGGGTCGTGGAAGCACGGCGACAAGATGCAGCACCTGCGGCGTGGCGTGTGGGCACGGTACCGCTTCAGCTCGGGCAGTGCAGTGAAGCCGGTGCTGCTGTTCGTCAATGGCACCCGATACGGCAAGCGCTTCGACTTCGTCGGCACGGCGCAGCGCGTGATCGATGCGCGCTTCAAGTCGCACTACGAGCAGCGCATGCACAAGCAGCTCGCGAAGCTCGGGCTGGCATCGGGAGGGCAGGGCGCATGACGTTCGCACTTCGGTCGGCCAAGGCCCCGACCCCACCCCCCACCCCCCTAGACGGGTCCTCCCGGAGGACCTCAGTCAAGGGTAATTCGAACCCCGTTCGCTCGCTAGTTTCAGTGCGCTCCTAAGGGGGTTATATCCATGCAAGCACTAGATCAACCCCTCTCGCAGCCGCTCTCGCACCCGATCACGCAGGAGCAGTTCGGCGACCTGGTCGGCGTCAGCCAGCCCGTCGTCAGCGAGCTGCTCAGCCGCGGTGTCTTGCTGGCCGGCCAGCCGGCGGCGACCTGGCTGCGCGCGTACACGAAGCACCTGCGGGAACAGGCCGCGGGCCGTGGCGCCGACGGCGAGCTGGCGCGCGAGCGCGCACGCCTGGCCCGCGAGCAAGCCGACCGCATCGCGATGGACAACGCTGTGAATCGCCGCGAGCTCGCGCCGGTGTCGGTGCTCGAACTGGTGCTTGCCAAGATGGCCGGCGACGTGGGCAGTCTGCTGCAGGGCCTTGTGCCGCGCCTGCGTCGCCGCGTCGAACTGCCTGGCGAGGCACTGCGCATCCTCGAAGAGGAGGTCTCCAAGGCACGCAACTGTGCCGCGGCGATGACGCTGGCGGACGCTGATGAAGGGAATGACAAAGACGACGAAGAGGAGGATGGAAATTGACGCACGCGACGCCTATGCTCGACGCAGTCGAGCCGATGTTCATCGAACGGCCCATCACATTGGCTGACCTCGGCACCGAGCAGCGCAACGAGATCAACGCGGCACTGCGCCGCGGCCTGCGCCCGCTCGAAGCGCCGATGCCGATGCGGCTGTCCCAGTGGATGGCCGAGCACTTCTACCTGTCGGAGGAGAGCAGCTACGAGCAAGGCCGCTGGGAGGCCTACCCGTACCAGGTGGCCATTGCCGACTGCATCGGCCACGACGAGATCACGCACGTGACCTGGCGAAAGTCGGCGCGCACGGGGTACACCAAGATATTCCTCGCGGCCCTCGGCTACTTCGCCGAGCACAAGCGTCGCAACCAGGTCGTGTTCCAGCCCACGGACGGCGACCGCGATGACTTCGTCGGCACCGAGCTGGAGCCGATGCTGCGCGACGTGAAGGTCATGCGTCGGATCTTCCCGAAGTTCAATCGCAAGTCGAAGAGCAACACGCTCAAGCGCAAGCAGTTCCTGGGCTGCCAGCTTCACCTTCGCGGCGGAAACTCGGCCGGCAACTATCGCCGGCTCACGGTGGACTGCGTCTATTACGACGAGACCGACGGCTTCGCACGAGACGTTGACAAGGAAGGCGACCCCTTCTTCCTCGGCGACAAGCGCATCGAGGGCGCAACGTTCCCGAAATCCGTCGCCGGATCGACGCCGAAGCTCAAGGGCTTCAGCCTGATCGAGGACCGCGAGCAGCAGGCCGACGCGCGCTTCCAATACTTCATTCGCTGCCCGCATTGCGACGAGGAGCACACGCTCGACTGGGGCGGCAAGGAAGCGCCGCATGGCCTGAAGTGGGACGACAACGATCCGGAGACGGTCGTTCACGTCTGCCCGCACTGTGGCGTGCGCATCACCCAGGCCGAGTACCTGGCGGTGTGGAAGGGCCGCTGGAAGGCGGCAGGCGGTGCGCGTGGTGGCCTGTGGATCGACGAGAGCGACCCGATCCAGCTGCGCTTCCGCAACGTGGCGGACGAGGAGGTCCAGCCGCCGAAGCACGTGGCGTTCTTCTGCTGGACCGCCTACAGCCCGCAGGCGACGTGGGTGGGCATCGTCCGGGATTGGCTCGCAGCCTCAAAGAAAGCCGAGGCAGGTGAGCTCAGTGCCGTGAAGACCTTCGTCAACACCACGCGGGGCGAGACCTACGAAGAGGACGTGGAGAAGACCGACGCCAGTCAGCTCGCGCTGCGCGGCAAGCATGGTCACCCACTGCGCACTGTGCCGCGAGGCGCGGTGAAGCTCGCGATCGGCGTGGACGTGCAGGGCGACCGCTGGGAGCTGGTGGTGTGGGGCTTTGGGCGTGGCGAGGAAATGTGGGTGGTGGATGACCTGGTCATCTACGGCAACCCGGCCGACCAGCGCGAGTGGGATCTGAAGCTGGATCCGGCGATCAAGGCGACCTATCGGCACGTGTGCGGCGTCGAAATGTCGGCCGACGCGGTGGCGATCGACACGGGTGGCCACTTCACGCACCAGTGCTATGTGTTCGTGCGCAACCGGCCGAATCAGAACCTGTACGCGGTGAAGGGCGAGACGCGATTGGGTCGACCGATCAAGAGCGCCAGCGTCCTGGTCGACGTGAACGAGCGCGGCAAGACGATCCGCAAGGGCGTGCGGCTGTGGCACGTCGGCACCGACACCGCGAAGGACTTGCTCTACGGCCGGCTGCAGGTCAGCCAGCCCGGGCCGGGCTACATGCACTTCGCGCGCGAGCTGACGGCCGAGTTCTACGACCAGCTCACGGCCGAGAGCCGGATGCTGGTGAAGACCGGACGCGGCGAGGAGCACCGCTGGCTGAAGCCGGCCGGCAAGCGCAACGAGAAGCTCGACTGCACGGTCTACGCGCTGTTCTGCGCGCAGATGCTCGGGCTGCACACGCTCAGCGACAAGCTGTGGGCGCGGCTCGAGGCGGGGCTGGAGCCGGACCTGTTCGCCGGCGGCGGAGCACCCGTGCCGAGTGGGGGAAGCGATCAAGCGCCAGTGCAGACGTCCGCACAACCCAACGCGGTGGCGGCGGCACCGCCTGCGCCAGCTCCACCACCTACAGCTCGTCCACCCGCTGTCCGTCCCGTTGTCCCGAACTCTTTCATCGTCAGCGATTCTTGGAGCAGCCGCCTGTGAGCCAACCCCTCTTCCAGCACCAGCAGCAACCCCGCCCCGATGCCCACGAGATCAAGGCCGACGCGGCCACGCAGTGGGTGTTCGACATGACGGAGATCCTGCGCGATGACTTGGCGTTCCAGGAGCCGTGGGCGAGCGCTATCGCGCATGAGATCGTGCAGGGTATGCGCGCACGGTTTGGCGGTGACGATGTTTACGTGCCGGCGCCCGATAAGTCGGCGCGCGATGAGCGAGTGCGTGAGATGTTCAACGGTCGGAACATCAAGGAGCTGATGCAGCTGTTCGGGCTAGCGCGTTCGACGGTCTATCGGATCGTCGGACAGGGGGCGCGGAAGTGATGTTTGCGCAGCGCGAAGGCTATACGCCGGTCTGGGTTCAATCCGAAGACGTGCCGTGGAGCATTCCAAGAGATGTGCTCACCGCCCGCCTGGAACGTCTTCTCCGGCGCATTGGCGCAAGGCCGGAGTACGTCACCGAGTATCGAGGTGGCCCCCTCGATGGGGCCACGGTGGAAGGGGCGGTCCGTGTCCGCATCGAAGGGATCTGGACATTCGGTAGCTACGCACGCGGTGCACGTGCATGCGGTGACCTGGATCTGATCGTCCGGACGCACAAGTCCTGGGTAGGCCCGCTCATGGTCGATGGTCGTCCTGCCGAAGGATTCCGACTGCTCCCCAGCCTTGACAGTGTCTTTGAACCGTTTGCCGGCGCACTGCGCAACATGGAGGTGGTGGAGCACTACTTCTTCGTGCGCGGGAAGACGGTTCACCTGAGCACCTCGCGTAGCCAGGTCGCACACTCCGCTGCGGCGCTCACAGGCCAGGCAACCGAGACGTTGACCCCGCTGCGTTGAAGTTCGATGCGGATGGCCATGCAATGAAATGGATCAGTGGCTACATGGCTTGGGTATCGGTCAAAAGCTGATTTCAGCTCAGCCGATCAATTGGCCGTCATTCTGGATGTGCGGATCATTGAGTTGGAGGAGCGTTTCAAGCTCCGCCCCCTTCGACAAGGCGAAGCGCCACCTGGACGTTGTTGCGGCCCGCACCCTTGGCCTGGTAGAGCATCACATCCGCTTGCTTGACGAGCGCCTCGACGGTCGTGGCGTCACCCTGGTAGAACGCCAGGCCGATGCTGGTGGTGAGATCGATCGTCTGATGGTCGATCACGAACGGCGTCCTCATGGCGTGCACGATCTTGGCAGCGACGGAGGAGGCCATCTCCGGCGCCGGCAGGCCTTCCATGATCGCCGTGAACTCATCGCCGCCCAGGCGGGCGACGGTGTCGCTGAAACGCAAGGTCCGGGACAGCCTGTCCGCGAATTCCCGCAGCACGGCGTCTCCCGCGTTGTGTCCGTATCGGTCGTTGATCTGCTTGAACCGGTCGATGTCGAGGTACATGAGCGCCATCAGTGCACCCGTGGTGCGGCAGCGCTCCATCGCCTCGGCGACGCGCAACTCGAAGCCGGCGCGATTGACGAGGCCCGTCAGCGGGTCCACGCGTGCCAGCTCGATCAGCCGCTTCTCTTCGAGCTTCTGGCGGGTGATGTCGCTGACCACGGCGTGGAAGCCCAGCACCGTGCTGCCGTTGGCGGCGAGCTGCGGGATGTACTGGGCCTCGTAGCAGACATGGCTACTTCCGTTGGACATCTCGCTCTGGAACGTGACGGCCTCGCCCCGCAACGCGGCGCGTATGTGCGGCTCGATCGTGTGGTACGCCGCATCGCCCAGCAGCGCGCGCACGGTCTGCCCGTGGATCTCGTCACGCGGCCGGCCGAAGCCTCGCTCGTAGGCCAGGTTGTTGAATCGGTAGCGCTCGTCGGCGTCGATGTAGGCCAC
>NZ_JBFUGW010000362.1:0-5095 GCF_056402735.1 Rhizobacter sp. P3_C12 | reverse complement strand
CCGCCGCCCCGACGCCTGCCCCGGCCGCGAAGGCCGCGGCGAGCGCTGCCAAGGCTGCCCCGGCACCCACGGCGGCACCCGTCGTGGCTGCCGCCCCGGTGGCGCCGGCCGAACCGCCGAAGCCCGCCCTGCGCGTGATCAAGGCCGCCGACGTCGTCGACGAAGAGAAGCAGCGCGCTGCCGACCTGGCCAAGCGCCGCAAGGCCGCCGAGGACGAAGCCGCCGCGATCCGCGCGATGATGAACGCGCCGAAGAAGGTGCTGACGGCCAAGAAGCCGGAAGAGCCGCCGAAGCCGGAAGCCGGCAAGGAAGGCATCAAGGGCACGATCCACAAGCCGGCCGCCGCGCCGGGCGCTGCGACCACCACGGCCGCCGCAAAGCCGGGCGACAAGCCGGGCGACAAGAAGTCGGTCAAGTCCGAGAAGCTGTCGTCGAGCTGGGCCGATGAMGCCGCGAAGAAGCGCGCGCTGAAGACCCGCAACGATTCCGCGGCCCGTCCGGGCTGGCGTGCGCCGCGTGGCGGCCGCCGTGGCGATCGCAACGACGGGCAGGGCAGCGGCTTCGTCGCGCCGCCCGAGCAGCAGATCCAGGAAGTGCACGTGCCGGAGACCATCAGCGTCGCCGACCTCGCGCACAAGATGTCGGTGAAGGCGTCCGAGGTCATCAAGCAGCTGATGAAGCTGGGCCAGATGGTCACCATCAACCAGCAGCTGGACCAGGAAACGGCCATGATCCTCGTCGAGGAAATGGGCCACAAGGCGTTCGCCGCCAAGCTGGACGACCCGGAAGCCTTCCTCGAGGACACCCAGGCCGAGGCGGTGCACGAAGAACTGCCGCGCGCACCGGTGGTCACCGTCATGGGTCACGTCGACCATGGCAAGACCTCGCTGCTCGACTACATCCGCCGGGCCCGCGTTGCCGCGGGCGAAGCGGGTGGCATCACGCAGCACATCGGCGCGTATCACGTCGACACGCCGCGCGGCATGATCACCTTCCTCGACACCCCGGGTCACGCGGCCTTCACGGCGATGCGTGCCCGCGGTGCCAAGGCGACCGACATCGTCATCCTGGTGGTGGCGGCCGACGACGGCGTGATGCCGCAGACCAAGGAAGCCATCGCGCACGCCAAGGCGGCCGGGGTGCCGATCGTGGTCGCGATGAACAAGATGGACAAGCCCGAGGCCAACGTCGAGCGCCTGAAGTCCGAGCTGGTGGCCGAGCAGGTCGTGCCAGAAGACTTCGGTGGCGATTCGCCGTTCGTGCCGGTGTCGGCCAAGACCGGCATGGGCATCGACCAGTTGCTCGAGCAGGTGCTGCTGCAGGCCGAGGTGCTGGAACTGAAGGCACCGAAGGACGCTCCGGCCAAGGGCCTGGTGATCGAAGCCCAGCTCGACAAGGGCCGCGGCCCGGTCGCGACGGTGCTGGTGCAGTCGGGCACGCTGAAGCGCGGCGACGTGGTGCTGGCCGGTTCGAGCTACGGCCGCGTGCGCGCCATGCTGGACGAGAACGGCAAGCCGACGACCGAAGCCGGGCCGTCGCTGCCGGTCGAGATCCAGGGCCTGACCGAAGTGCCGCAGGCCGGCGACGAGTTCATGGTGCTGGCCGACGAACGCCGGGCGCGCGAGATCGCGACCTTCCGTTCGGGCAAGTACCGCGACGTCAAGCTGGCCAAGCAGCAGGCCGCCAAGCTCGAGAACATGTTCGAGAACATGGGCCAGGGCGAAGCGCAGACGCTGGCGCTGATCATCAAGGCCGACGTGCAGGGTTCGCAGGAAGCGCTGGCCCAGTCGCTGCTCAAGCTGAGCACGGCCGAGGTCAAGGTGCAGATCGTGCACGCGGCGGTGGGCGGCATCAGCGAGAGCGACATCAACCTCGCGATCGCGTCGAAGGCCGTCATCATCGGCTTCAACGTGCGTGCCGATGCCGGTGCGCGCAAGCTGGCCGAAGGCAACGGTGTCGACCTGCGCTACTACAACATCATCTACGACGCGGTCGACGACGTGAAGAAGGCGATGACCGGCATGCTGGCGCCGGAGCAGCGCGAAGAGGTGATCGGTACCGCCGAGATCCGCACGGTGTTCGTCGCTTCCAAGATCGGCACGGTGGCCGGTTCGATGGTCACCTCGGGCGTGGTGCGCCGCAACGCGCGCTTCCGCCTGCTGCGCGAGAACGTGGTGGTCTACACCGGCGAAGTCGAGTCGGTGCGCCGCCTGAAGGACGACGTGCGCGAAGTCAAGGAAGGCTTCGAGTGCGGTATCAAGCTGAAGAACTACAACGACATCGCCGAGGGCGACCAGCTGGAGTTCTTCGAGGTGAAGGAAGTGGCACGAACGCTGTAAAGCGGAGTGGGTCTCTCCCCCAAACCCCGCCCTCCGAAAGACGGCGGGGTTTGTGTTTGAAGGAGCCCCGTCCGAGCCAGCAGGAGCCTTGAACATGCGACACAAACGAGCCATCCCGAACCGCGGTTTCCGCATCGCCGACCAGATCCAGCGCGACCTGGCCGAGCTGATCCGCGACCTGAAGGATCCGCGCATCGGCATGGTGACGCTGCAGGCGGTGGAGGTCACGCCCGACTATGCGCACGCGAAGGTGTTCTTCTCGCTGCTGGTGGGCGATGTGAAGGAATGCGAGGAGGCCTTGAACGAGGCCGCCGGCTTCCTGCGCAACGGCCTCTTCAAGCGCCTGCAGATCCACACCGTGCCGACGCTGCATTTCCACTTCGACCGCACCACCGAGCGGGCGGCCGAATTGAGCGCGCTGATCCAGCAGGCCAATTCGACGCAGGCCAAGGAAGACTGACCGGTGCAAGCCAATCGCCCGCGCATCCCGCGGCGCGCCGTCCATGGCGTGCTGTTGCTCGACAAGCCGCTCGGCCTGTCGAGCAACGACGCCTTGCAGAAAGCCAAGCGCCTGTACCGTGCCGAGAAGGCCGGCCACACCGGCACGCTGGATCCGCTGGCGACCGGGCTGCTGCCGCTGTGCTTCGGCGCGGCCACCAAGTTCTCGCAGGTCAGCCTGGACGCCGACAAGACCTACCGCGCCACGCTGCAGCTGGGCACCACGACCACCACGGCCGATGCCGAGGGCGAGGTGCTGCAGCAGCGCGAGGTGAACGTGACGCGCGCGCAGCTGCAGGCGGTGATCGAGCGCTTCACCGGCCCGATCCGCCAGGTGCCGCCGATGCACTCGGCGCTGAAGCGCGACGGCAAGGCCTTGTACGAATACGCGCGTGCCGGCATCGAGGTAGAACGCGAAGCGCGCGCGGTGACGATTCATCGCATTGCCATCGTGGAAGATGACACTGCCGGGGCCGACGACCGCTGGACCCTGGACGTGCGCTGCTCGAAGGGCACCTACATCCGCACGCTGGCCGAAGACATCGGCGAGGCGCTCGGCTGCGGTGCCCACCTGGCCGCGCTGCGCCGCACCGAGACCGGCGGGCTGACGCTCGGCCAGGCGCTCACGCTGGAGCAGCTGGCCGGCATGGACGAAGCGCAGCGCGAAGCCGCCTTGCTCGACGCCGATGCGCTGCTGGCCGACTGGCCGGTGGTGCGCCTCGGCGACGAAGATGCCGGACGTTTCCTGAGCGGCCTGCGCCGCCGCCTGCCGCTGGCAGATGCGGAGCAGGTCCGCGTGTACGGCCCCGACCCCCGTGCGTTCCTCGGCAGCGGCCGGGTCGACGCCGGAGAACTGATTTCGACGAGGCTCTTGAGCCCGGTGGAGGTGCAAGGCCTCCTGAAGACACCTTGAACGCAGAGAGCACGTCATGACCCGACAGATCCGCAACATCGCCATCATCGCCCACGTGGACCATGGCAAGACCACGCTGGTGGACCAGCTGCTTCGCCAGAGCGGCACCTTCCGCCAGAACGAGAAGGTCACCGAACGGGTGATGGACAGCAACGACCTCGAAAAGGAACGCGGCATCACCATCCTCGCGAAGAACTGCGCGGTGGAATGGAAGGGCACGCACGTCAACATCGTCGACACCCCGGGGCACGCGGACTTCGGCGGCGAGGTGGAGCGCGTGCTGTCGATGGTCGACAGCGTGCTGCTGCTGGTCGATGCGGTCGAAGGCCCGATGCCGCAGACCCGCTTCGTGACCAAGAAGGCGCTGGCGCTCGGCCTGAAGCCGATCGTCGTCGTGAACAAGGTCGACCGCCCCGGTTCGCGCATCGACTACGTGATCAACGCGACCTTCGAGCTGTTCGACAAGCTCGGCGCGACCGAAGAGCAGCTCGACTTCCCGGTGATCTACGCCTCGGGCCTGAACGGCTGGGCCACGCTCACCGCCGGCGAGATCGGCACCGACCTGGCGCCGCTGTTCGACGCCGTGCTGCAACACGTGCCGGCGCACGAAGGCGACCCGGCCGGCCCGCTGCAGCTGCAGATCTGCTCGCTCGACTACTCTACCTACGTCGGCCGCATCGGCATCGGCCGGGTCAACCAGGGCACGCTGAAGCCGATGCAGAACGTGGCCGTGTTCAGCGGCCCGGACAGCACGCCGTTCAACGCCCGCGTCAACCAGGTGCTGAAGTTCGAAGGCCTGGAGCGCCAGCAAGCCACGGAAGCCGGCCCCGGCGACATCGTGCTGATCAACGGCATCGAGGACATCGGCATCGGCGTCACGCTGACCAGCATCGAAGACCCGAAGCCGCTGCCGATGCTGAAGGTCGACGAGCCGACGCTGACGATGAACTTCTGCGTCAACAACTCRCCGCTGGCCGGTCGCGAAGGCAAGTTCGTGACCAGCCGCCAGATCTGGGACCGCCTGCAGCGCGAGCTGCAGAGCAACGTGGCGCTGAAGGTCAAGGAAACCGACGAAGACGGCATCTTCGAGGTGTCGGGCCGCGGCGAACTGCACCTGACCATCCTGCTGGAAACCATGCGCCGCGAGGGCTACGAGCTGGCCGTCAGCAAGCCGCGCGTGGTCTTCAAGGAGATCGACGGCGAGCGCCATGAGCCGATCGAGATGGTGACGGCCGACGTCGAAGACCAGCACCAGGGTGCCGTGATGCAGGCGATGGGCGAGCGCAAGGGCGAGCTCGTCAACATGGAGCCGGACGGCATGGGCCGCGTGCGCCTCGAGTACAAG